>JACXVH010000444.1 GCA_014763515.1 Flavobacteriaceae bacterium | reverse complement strand
ATTAACGTAAATCATGCACCTTTTGTGTATCAAGGCGATGCAATTTTTCATATATCAACACAACTAGAAACCTAACATTTGTCATATTTGGAGATTTTCAAAAGTGTACCTTTGTAAAAAATATTTAGGTATGCAATTTTGGAAAAAACTAACTCACGAACAACGCAAAAATAGAATACAACAAGCATTACATGAAAACGTAAATTTTTCTAATGATGCTTCTCTAGGTTATCCTGCTTCAAAATTAGATGGAAAAGTCTTTTATGATGATGCACCATTTTTAAAAGATGCGCCCACCTTACAAACTTATGTTGCCAATCCAAATAACATTGGTTGCCATACTTTTGGAACATCTGAAAAAGCTTTTAGTGGAACACAAGATATCGAACGTGAAGTTTTAAATGTTTTAGCTGTAGATATTTTTAAGTGTAAAGAAAATGAGTTTGATGGTTATATTGCTCCAGGTGGAACGGAAGCTAATATTCAAGCGCTTTGGGTTTTTCGCAATTACTTTTTCAACACGTATAATGCAAAACTGAACGAAATTGCTATTTTAGCTTCGGAAGACACACATTATTCTATCCCAAAAGGTTCCAATTTATTACAAGTCGATTGGCTAAAAGTTAGATGAAATCATTTCCTTAGCAATTTCAAAAGGTAAGAAATATTTTATGGCAGTTGCAAATATGGGAACAACTATGTTTGGTTCTGTTGATAATCCTGATGTTTATACCGATGCATTGGAAAAACACAACGCTATTTATAAACTACACATTGACGGTGCTTATGGAGGATTTGTATATCCTTTTAGTAACAAAGAATCGAAAATTAACTTTAGCAACCCAAAGATAAGTTCAATTACTATTGATGCACATAAAATGCTTCAAGCTCCTTACGGAACAGGAATTTTTGTTTGTAGAAAAGGATTAATTGAAAACGTATTGACCAAAGAAGCTGAGTATGTTGAAGGAATGGATTTAACGCTTTGTGGAAGTCGCTCTGGAGCAAATGCTGTTGCTGTTTGGATGATTTTGTTTACGTATGGCGCTTACGGTTGGTTCGAAAAAATTAGTGTTTTGCAAATGCGTACGCAATTTTTATGCGACAAATTAGACAAACTCAACATTGACTATTTTCGTGAACCTTTTATGAATTTGGTTACCATTCACGCTGAAAATATTCCGCATGAAATTGTCGAAAAATACGATTTGGTTCCCCAGCAACATAACGAACACAACAAATGGTATAAAATTGTCTTAATGGATCACGTAGAAATTGATCATTTAACTACTTTTATAGATGATTTGAAATTGGCTATTAATGAATAAA
>JACXVH010000127.1 GCA_014763515.1 Flavobacteriaceae bacterium | reverse complement strand
GGTTGTGGAATTAAACAGTGATGTAAACCTCCAAAACCTCCAATTGTTTCTTGATAAGCACCTGTGTTAAAGAAGCCAATATACAAGGGTTTTTCTTTATTATATTTAGGTAAATAAACCGCATTCATATGTTGTTCTGAATTGTAATAGTCATCTGAATCACAAGTTAAACCACCTAAAAGAACTCTTTCATAAGTATCGTTCCAGCGATTAACAGCTAACATTACAAAGCGTTTGTTTATTGCCCATGTGTCTGGTAAAGTGGTAATGAATGATGAGTCAATCATATTCCAATTTTCTCTGTCGTTTTGTTGCTTTTGATACAATACTTCATAGATAGCCCCACCAGATTCTCCAACTGTAAACGAACCAAACTCAGTAAAAATATGTGGCACTTCAATTTCAGCTTCGTCACAAGCAATTTTAATTTGATTAAGGATTTCTTCAATCATATATTGATAATCATAATCAAAAGCTAGTGAATTTTTGATAGGAAAACCGTAATTCCACTTTTTTATTTTCTTGAATTTGTTTTCTGTAAAAAGGAACAATGTTTTTGTAACCAATTCCTAAACGCGAAGTATAAAACTCAAACTTAGGTTCTTCCTCTGCAGCAATACGAATTCCGATTTTAATTTTACTCTTAATTTTCTCTTGAAGCAAATCTAATTCTTCATAATTATCAATTACTGGAATCGTGTTTTTATGTCCGTTGTTTATTAAACGAGCGATATTTTCAATATATGCATCACGTTTAAAACCATTACAAACTACAAAAGTGTTTTTATTAATTTTTCCTTCTTCAATTAAATTTTCAACAATGTTAATATCAAAAGCCGAAGAAGTCTCAATGTGAATGTTGTTTTTTAAAGCTTCATCTAAAACAAATTTAAAATGAGAACTTTTTGTGCAATAGCAATAATAGTAGTTACCATCATAATCTAATTTTTCCATAGCATTTCTAAACCATAGTTTCGCTTGACGGATATTTTTAGATATTTTGGGTAAATAAGTAAACTTTAATGGAGTACCATATTCTTCAACCAATTTCATTAGGTCGATTCCATGGAATTGTAAATTATCTTTGTTTAAAGTAAATTCTTCTTGAGGGAAGTAAAAAGTTTGATTTATTAAATCCGAATAACTTGTTTTCATTAATACGATTGAAATTAAAATTAAAAATAATGACTAATAATAAGGTAATCGTTTGTTTTTCAAACCCTAATATTAGCAAAAATAATTGGTAATTTTTCGTAAAAAGCTTTTAAAAGCAAAAATAAATCGATGAAAGTATGCGCTTGCGTCTTTAAAACAAAAGAGCGGTTAGAGTTTATTCTACTACCCGGAGGAATTGAATCGTCAATAGAAATGTAGTTTTCTTTCATCAAAAGCAAAATTATAAAATAAAAATATAGAATTTTAAAAATATTATAATTATTTGTAATCATTAAACGCTTTGATAATCAAATCGTTATCACAAAATTGATTGATTTTAATTTTACCAATTCCATCTAAAAGTGCAAATTGAACTTTACCAAACTCATTTTTTTTGTCAAAAATTAATAATTCAATAATTTTTTCAATATCGTGAGCGGTGAATTCTACTTTTTCAAAATAATCACTTAATATGTATTTTATTTCTTGATATTCATCGTTTGTAATGAACCCTTTTTCTTTAGAAATATAACTCTCTAAAATCATGCCTATTGCTACAGCATGACCATGAAGTAGGTTTTGCTTTGAAATGTTTTCTAAACAGTAACTTTCAATTGCATGACCAAGAGTGTGACCAAAATTTAAAGCTTTTCGAATACCGTTTTCAGTTAAATCTTCTGAAACAATTTTATTTTTAATTAAAACCGATTCGTAAATTAAACCATCTAAATCTTCTGATTTTAAGTTGTTTAGGTTTTTGAATTTATCCCAATATGACTTATCGCTAATCAATCCATGTTTCATCATTTCAGCTAAACCAGACAGCATTTCACTTTGGGGTAAAGTTTCTAAAAAGTGTGTATCAATTAAAACAGCTTTAGGTTCTTTAATCACACCTATTTGGTTTTTTAAATGCCCTAAGTCAACACCGTTTTTTCCACCTACAGAAGCATCAACCATAGAAAGTAGCGTAGTTGGTACATTTATAAAATCGATTCCTCTTTTAAACGTACAAGCTACAAACCCACCTAAATCGGTCACAACACCACCGCCAAGATTTATGATGATACTTTTTCTATCACCTCCGAGCTCAATAAGACTTTGCCATACTTGAACACAAGTTTCAATATTTTTAAATTCCTCACCAGCTTCAAGTTCAATAATTTCAATTTCAACTTCTGTTGCTATTTGAGTCAAAAAATTTGGTAAACAATATCCTGATGTATTTTCATCTACTAAAATAAATAATTTAGAATATACATTTGGTTGTAGTATTTCGTTCAAATAATTATAGCAAGATTCGTTAAAATGTATAGTGTAATTAATTGCTTGAATAGTTTGCATGGCTTTCTATGAATTTTATGCAAAATAAGGTAAATTTTATTTAAAAATTGCTAGTTCTGAAGTATATTTGCACTAGTTTTTTGATAATCCTCACATGGAAAAAATATTTAACAACACAGCCGTTGCTTTTTCATTAAAAAGTGACACAGAGCTTGAAAGAGCTTATTTTTTATTTAAACTTATTGAAAGCGAACCGCTTGTAAAAATTGGTACAGCCGTTACGAATTTCGCTTTAAAGGCACATTTACCTGTAGAAGGTTTAATTCGTTCAACTGTTTTTGATCATTTTTGCGGAGGTGTGAACGAAGTAGATTGTTTATCTGTAGTAGATAGAATGTTTACAAAAGGTGTTTCATCTGTTCTAGATTATTCTGTTGAAGGTAAAGAAGAAGAAGCTCAATTTGATGCAGCTTTAGAAATGACAATAAGAACAATTGATTTTGCTAAAGAAAGACTTGCGATTCCTTTTGCAGTGTTTAAACCAACTGGTTTTGGTCGTTTTGCTTTGTATGAAAAATTAGGCGAAGGAAAAACATTGACAACTTCTGAACAAGAAGAATGGAATAGAGTAGTGGCTCGTTTTGAAAAAGTTTGTCAAATTGCTTTTGATAAAGATGTTGCTTTATTAATTGATGGTGAAGAAAGTTGGATGCAAGATGCTGCGGATGATTTGGTTGCTAAAATGATGAAGAAATTCAATAAAGAAAAAGCAGTTATTTTTAATACATTGCAAATGTATCGTTGGGATCGATTAGATTATTTAAAAAAATTACATGCTGAAGCAAAAGTTGAAGGTTTCCATATTGGAATGAAATTAGTTCGTGGTGCTTACATGGAAAAAGAAAATAAACGAGCTGAAGAAAAAGGTTATCCAACTCCAATTTGTGCTTCTAAACAAGCCACTGATGAAAACTATGATGCAGCTGTAAGTTATATGCTAGACAACATTGATATGATGGCAGTTTTTGCTGGAACACATAATGAAAATAGTTCTTACCAATTAATGCAATTAATGCAAGAAAAAGGAATTGCAAAAAATGACAAGCGAATCTTTTTTGGTCAGTTATATGGTATGAGTGATAACATCAGTTATAATTTAGCAGCTAATGGTTATAATGTTGCAAAATATTTACCTTTCGGACCAGTTAGAGATGTTATGCCCTATTTAATTCGTAGAGCAGAAGAAAATACTTCAGTTGCTGGACAAACAAGTAGAGAGCTAACACTTATAAAGAAAGAAAGAGAAAGAAGAAAGTTATGAATAAAAGAAAATCCCATCGTTATGATGGGATTTTTTTATTTTTCCATTTTAAGATAATAATCTGCAGAGTGTTTTCCACTACCAAAGAAAATAAAAAACACGCATAAAATAAGAGCAATTCCTGATTGAAATGTATTGTTTGCACTAAATTCTCCAATAAAGTTAATTAGAAACGCACAAATAATAATGTAATTGCGCCCAAACCAACCAACGAATCAAGAAGCCTATAACTATCATAACTCCACCTACCATATGAGTAAATGCTACATAGTGTATTAAAAGCATTTCACTAGCAAAACCTCCCAAAGAATCAAAAATTTGATCTAAATATTTACGTTCAGTAAAAAACAAAACACCTTTAATAAATAAAAATACACCAAATGCAATGCGTAAAAATCTAAAGATAGTGTAGTGTTAGCATTTGCCCATTTATTTAACTGTTTAATAGTAGCCATAATAAATGGATTAAAATTTAAGCTAAGTTACTAAAAATCAAACAATTAATGTGTTTTTTTAGACTGTTTTAATCTAATTTAACAATATTAATAAAGAATTTATTATCGTTTATTTGATAGCTATCAGATTTTTTTAATCTTTTTAATTTAATCTTTTGTTCTTTGGTTGTAGGATATAACCTTACTTTTTTATCGCCGTATTCAATATCAATAGGCATGTTAAAATCTTCATTCACATTCTCCCATTTATAATAGAGATTGTTTTTTTCAATTTTATAGGCAAATGTTGGGATAGTTGTTGTTTCTATATATTGTTTAAAAATTGGCGTTAAATCCAATCCAGATTCTTTGTTAAAAAAATCAATAACCGTTTGTGTATCGATTATTTGTTTTTTAAAACTTTCAGAATATTTCAAGATCATGGCCCACCATTTCGTATCATCATTAATTACATGACGTAAAGTATTTAACAATAGGGAGCCTTTAAAATACATATCACCACTTCCTTCGTTATTCACGCCAAATTTTCCAATTATTGGTTTGTCGTTTTGAACATTTCTTACTTGACCATTTACATATTTTTGAGCAATTTCATACCCTTGCGTACATTCTACAAAAACAGTTTCAGAATACGTTGTAAACCCTTCATGAATCCACATATCGGCAATATCTTTACTGGTTATACTGTTACCAAACCATTCGTGACCCGTTTCATGAATGATAATGTAATCGAAGCCTAAACCAATTTTTGTTCCCGACAAATCCATTCCTAAATAGCCTTTTCGGTATTTATTTCCATAAGCAACAGCACTTTGATGTTCCATGCCTAAATATGGTGTTTCTACTAATTTATAACCGTCTTCCCAAAATGGATATTTTCCAAACTTTGAATTAAAACACTGAAACATTGTTTTAACATCTTCATCAAAATGTTTTTTTGCTGTTTCTTCATTTTCACGTAAAACATAGTAATCTAAATCGAGTCCATCAAAATTATCATGAAAATGAACATAATCAGCTATATTTACAGTGATATCATAATTATTAATTGGGTTTTTAACTTCCCAATCCCATCGTGTATAACCATTTCCTAAATCT
>JACXVH010000126.1 GCA_014763515.1 Flavobacteriaceae bacterium | reverse complement strand
TAAAACAGTGGAAAAAATTAAATGGTAACAGAATTAATTCTGTTACCATTTAATTATATTTGAATTATTAACGAGTCAACCTTTTTTAGGACAATTCATTATAACTTTTATTGAACTAAAATTTACTCAATACATTTTAAATAATTTATAAAATACTTAGAAGGATAAAAAGTTTCGTTTAAAATTTCTGAATGGAATTCACTTTTTACATTATAATCGACTTTTTCTCCAGCGTACTGAACTCTTATGATTGATATAGGGGATTTTCTTAATTCTTCGTAATTGGTTTTTGTAAAAACAAAATAGCCGCTTAAAACTCGAATATTTGCTTTTTCTTCTTCGTTATAAGACAAGCTTGAGCAAACATTTTCATTTATGCTTTTTAAGGTTACATACTTTCCATTTTCTAATTGGAAAATTATTTTTGAAGATAAATCAAAACATTTTGATGGTATGAATAATGAATTCTTTACAACAGTTTGAATATTCAATGTAGGAACTCCATTATTCTGAATTAATTTAAAAGAAATAATTTCTTTTGTAGTACCAAAAACTTTTTCATAAATAAGTTTTTCGGGTAATATTTTTAAATAAGTTGAATCTGTTTTTTCTTCAAATTCATATTTACAATTGTTCTGAGCAAACAATAGAGTAGGGAACAATAGTATAAATATCCATTTCATAATTAAATTTTTTCGCAAAGTAACACTATTTTTTGGTTTTCAATATTTGTAGTAAAAAAAGCAAAAATTGTTCCACCATCAATAATTTTAAATTTCTTTTTTATATCATCTGGTTTTAAAGGAAAATTTCTAGTAGCAACATTCATTTTTTGTTTTAGTAAATACTTTTTGCTATTTTCTTTATCAAAAGGAAAACTTGTGTTTATTTTAAATTTTCTGCCTTGAAAATCAACTAAATTCTCTGAAGTAAACAAATGTGAATGTTGGTGTAACTTGTTTACATTAAAAATAGAACCAATACTGTCAAATTTTCCCGATTTCATTAACGAGGCATTTGGTTCAAATAAATAATCGTTAGGTAAAGAGTAAGAACTTTTTGAATCATCATTTAGCAGAATTTTAGTCTCAAAAACGTCATCTTTTTCAATATTAACTGCAGTAATATTAATTTCGTTCTTAAAATCTTTTTCAATTTCCCACAAAATTTCTTTTACTTCATTTTCTAAAGCAACAATATAAATGTTTTTTACAAATTTTAATTCTGATAAACCTGCATGAATGTCAAGAATTGGTGCTGTTTTTACTAAAATTCTATTGGAAAATTTTAAATAAAAGGGTAAGAGTTCAGGTAAATTTGGCTCGCAATCTTGAAGCATAAAAACCTTACCTTTCGCTTCATTTCTTCTTGATGGATCTAAATAAATTAAGTCGAAATTAGATTTTATTTGATTTAAAATATCTGTACTATTTCCATTAAAACAATTTATATTATTAACGTTTAAAACTTCTAAATTATGTTTTACAATATTTGATAACTCACTATTAATTTCGCAATGTACAACATTTTTAAATGTTTTTGAAAAATAAAAATCATCAATTCCAAATCCGCCTGTTAAATCAATAAAATGCTCACCACTGAATAATGAAGCTTTATATTGTGCTGTTTTTTCGGAAGAAGTTTGTTCTATTGAAATTTTGCTAGGATAAATTATATTTTCAGCAGAAAACCAGGTTGGAAGTTTAGTTTTTGCTTTTTGTTTTGAAAGAATTTGTTCTAATAATTTGCTATAATCTACATTTGAAAATGGATTCTTTTTTAACGCTAATTTTTTAACGTCAGAATTTAAGTTTTTAGTAATAAAATCTTGAATTTCAGGATTTAAAAAATCGTTTTGAAACATTATAATGCTCTTGTTAATGCTTTGACAATTTTGTTATTTGGAAAAAATTCTTTTGCCATTACTTTTAATGCAGTATAAGCAGGAACAGCTATTATCATGCCTGTAACACCAAATAAAGTTCCTGAAGCTAAGATTACTAAAAATATTTCTAATGGATGTGATTTTGTGCTTTTTGAAAAAATAATTGGCTGACTAAAATTGTTATCAATTAATTGTACAATTCCCATTCCTATTAAAACATATGTTAATGTTGGTAAAACATCATTGGTAAAATCTTTTCCAATTCCACTTAATAAAATTAAACTAGAAGCTACAATCATTCCTAATAATGGACCTAAATATGGAATAATATTTAAAATAGCACACAATAAAGCTATTATAAAAGCATTTTCTATTCCAAAAATTAAGAAAACAATTACGTATAATACTAAAATTATAAATAATTGCAACATTAAACCTCCAAAATAACGCGTTAATAAGTTAGATATTGAGCTTAAAGCTGTAAGAATTTTATCTTTTTGTTTTGATGGTAAAATATCATCGAATCGATTAGAAAATTCTTGGTGTTCTTTAAGAAAGAAAAATGAAATAAATAAAACAGAAGCTAAACCGATTCCTAAATTGCCAACAATCGTTATTATAGAATTAAAAATATTGGGAATAAAATCTAAATTTATACTCGATAATAATTTGTTGGCTTCTAGAGCTCCTGATGTATTGATACCATGTGATTCTAAATAATTAGTAACAGAATTAATTACTTCATTGTAATTACTTTCCATTTTATCAATGTCTAATAATGATAAATTTTGACCTTGAGAAATAAGTAAAGGAACAAATAAAAATAAGATGCCAATTATTAATATCAAAAAGAGCGTAATTGTTGTAACAACTGCTAAAGTATTTTTAAATTTTAATTTAGTTTTCAAAAAGTTTACAACTGGGTTCGCAAGTAATGTAAACAAAACTGAAATTATTACGTAAATTAAAATAGATGATAGTTTAAAAATAAGAAAACCACTTAAGCAAATAGCTGCTAAGATGAATATAGTTCTTAATAATCCTTTTGAAAGTTCTTTTGAAGTCATTCTCAAAAATACAAAATTTAAATATGTTTTTTGGTAATTTCATACAAAGCAATACTCAAACTTTGTACAACATTCATACTACTGTTTTTACCAAACATAGTAATATGATAAGAATTAGAAGTAATATTTAAAAAATCTTTGGATACACCATAAATTTCACTCCCTATAATTATTACTAGAGGTTTATTGTTTAAATCAGCCTTAATATCTTGCAAAGGTTTACTAGACGAAGTTATTTCGATAGCGATAATATTACAATCAGTCTCGGTTAATTGATGAATTACTTCTTGCTTATCGAGAAATATTTCATAATCGACTTGTTTATGAGTATTTCTTGAAGTTTTGTTTATTTTTCTTTCAGAAAAAACGAAATTTTCACCTGTAAAAATGATTTTTTCGACACCAAAGGCATCGCAAATTCTAAAAATACTACCAATATTTTGTTGGAAATAAATTTCATCACAAATTACTATTATGGGAAATTTTTTCTCTTGAAAAGCTGTATTATAATGATTTAACTGTTCCAATAATTAATTATTAAAAACATAATTAATAATATTTGCTCCCATTTGTAAAGCTTTTAATCGTATTTCTACAGGATCATTATGCACTTCATAATCTTCCCAACCATCTCCTAAATCGCATTCGAAAGTATAAAGTAACACTAATCGATTTTCTATAAAAATACCAAAAGCTTGTGGTCTTTTCTTATCGTGTTCGTGAATTTTAGGTAATCCATTAGCAAATTTGTAAGGTCCTAGAAATATTTGATGATTTACAGGAACTTCAACTAATTCGTTATTAGGAAATATTTTTTTAATCTCACGCCTAATATATTCATCCATTCCATAATTATCATCAATATGTAAAAAACCACCTGCTAAAAGATAATTTCTTAAGTTAATAACTTCATTTGGAGCAAACACCACATTTCCATGACCAGTCATGTGTATAAATGGGTAAGAAAAAACATCTAAACTTTCAGCTGAAACAGTCGCAGGTTTTGAGTTTAAAGTGGTTTTAATATTTTGATTACAAAATTGAATTAAATTAGGTAGAGAAGTAGGATTTGAGTACCAATCTCCACCTCCAGAATATTTTAATAAAGCTACTTCTTGAGCCAAGCAAATAGAAGATGCTAATAAAAAGAAATAAAGAGTTTTTTTCATTTACTCATTAATTAAAGCTACTGTATGACAAGCAACTAAAGCAGCAGTTTCAGTTCTTAAACGTGTATTTCCAAGCAAAACAGGATGATAATTGTTCGAAATTGCTAATTGAATTTCTTTTTCAGAAAAATCACCTTCGGGTCCAATCAAAATTACGTAATTTTGGTTAGGCGTAATGCTTTTTTTTAATTGCTTTCTTTCTGTTTCGACACAATGAGCAATATATTTATTTTCACAATCTGTTTTTTTTATAAAATCTTTAAAGCTAATGGGTTCATTTATTTTGGGTAAAAAGAACTGATTAGATTGTTTCATAGCAGATTGAATAATTTTTTCTGCTCTATCTATTTTATAAACTTTACGTTCAGAATGTTCGCAAATAATTGGCGTGATTTCTTGAATGCCAATTTCGGTTGCTTTCTCTAAAAACCATTCAAATCGGTCGTTCATTTTTGTTGGAGCAACCGCAATGTGAAGGTTGTAATTTGGCTTTTCAAATTCTTGAATTTCAGTGATTTTTACTTCACATTTTTTATCGGAAGCAATAGTGATTTCCGAAATAAATAAAAAACCTAATCCATTTGTAATAAATATTTTATCATTTTCTTTTTTACGTAAAACTTTAACTATATGTTTGCTTTCTTCTTTATCGAAAGAGAAAAAAGAATCAGTATTTTTTATTTCGGAATTATAGAATAATTGCATGTGAAAATTACGAATTTAGAATTACGAATTTA
>JACXVH010000443.1 GCA_014763515.1 Flavobacteriaceae bacterium | reverse complement strand
AGTTGAATTTTCAAATATATTTTTTATCTCAAAATCTATAATTTTCAAAATAGTTTTTTGCTTTAGTTCATTTTGTTCATTTATCCAAAAATCATTTATAAGAGTTAATAAACTTTTATCAAAATCAGTATCATTCATAATTTTTTCAAAACTTCTAATCTCGCCTTGAGATAAACTATGAATATGCATAATAGAATTTCTTATATTATCAAGTTGTGAAAATTGATTTTCTACTGAAGCTAAAAAATCCAAATGTCTATCTTCATTTATTTTTTTTCTTAGTTTTGATTTAAATTCTTCAAAAGTATTAATTTGCGGATTTTGCAATAGTTTTGCTATATCATTATTATGTAATGGTTCAATATCTAAAAATGATTTATAATCTTTAAAAAGGATATAAAATAAACCATTTTCATAGTTCTTTTTTATTTTTTCTGCATTTAAGTCTTCTGCGATTTTTATTCCAAATTCTTTAAATAAATCACTTGTTATTCTTCTATCATCATAATTTAAAATGTAGTTTAAAACATTTCTCATTTCCATTTCAACTATGGTTATTTTTTCATAATATTCTAATGCCATTTTTTGAAAAATAGTATCATTTGTTTTAACGATACTTATAATTCCTTCTATTCTTTCAACGCTCTTTCCATCAGTTACTCAATATTAGTTTTTCTACTTCTATTTTTGCCTCATCTAAGACTTTTTTTGCTTCATCTTGAAGTTGTTTTGCTTTGTCTCTTATAGCCTGAATATGCTCAGCTATTTCATTTTGTTTTTCTATTGGTGGGAGAGGGATTTTTATTTTTTTTATATCTTTTCCATAAATATGAGAAGTTTGTCCTGTTTTTTCTCTATTTAATAATGTTTTGAATAAATCTAAATTCAATAAACTAAAAAGATACATAGGATTACAAGCTTCTTTGATGGTTCTTATACAAATAAGCTCTCCTACATAACTAATTTGCTTATCGACTTCATCATTTAATATTTTGATTTGTTTTCCTACATATTGAGATTGATGTGCAGCAGATAAAATGAAAATATCCCCTTTTTCCACCTCAAGATTATTTTTTGTTTTTGTATAATCTAACTTATTTAAATCTATATATTCATTAGTATAACTACCTGCTTTTATAATTGGAAACTTTGTAACTTCTTCACTATACTCATTTGATGCAGGAGTTTTTCCACTTTCAATAATAGAAACAACCGATGCAATTTCATCAATATTTTCTATATTTGCTTTTTCTATTGCATCTGTTATTACCTCATAACTGTATGAATAATAATCAGGGTCAATTCAAAAATTCTTTTCTCTAAACTATTATCAACTTCAGGTAATGTTATCCCTAATTCATCCAAAAGATAGTCGTCTATGCTATCAAGCAACTCTTTTGCTTCTTGTTCTTTTTGTTGTTTCTTAGCTATTGCATCATTATGAATTTCTAAAATTCTTTCATCATATATTATTGGTATTGATAACAATGCAGGATAATCAAGTGCAGGTCTTGTTCCTCCAGTAGCTCTTCTACTTGCTAATTTCTCACCAATTTCTGAATTCAAATAAGAAGCTAAAATATGACTTGTATTTTTATCTTTGGTTTTTATAACTACCATATGTTGATTTGTATTTCCTACAAAATCATCAGGTGCTACAGAAGCTACTGCCATACGACCAACACCAGTTATTTTTACAAGTAAATCACCACCATTAACTTGACTTCTTCTTAAATAGTTATTATGCGTTTCTTTATTAATATATTTACAATTATCTATTTCTAAAAATCCTGTAGGAGAAAGATTTTGGACTCTTAAAAAAGGTATCCCGTTTTCTTCGTCTGAGTAGTATTTTTCTTTTTCAGCAGTTTTTGGAGTAGCACCGCTTGAAATTTTTTCAACAAATTTTCTCAGAGGAATTGAACCTTTACTTTTTACTTGTTCTTCAAGTTTTTTTATAGATGGAATATAGAAGAAAGGATCCAACCTAGTTTCTATTTCACTTCTATTCAAAATGAAACATTTTTCACTATCAACTTCACTACTAAGTTCAAA
>JACXVH010000125.1 GCA_014763515.1 Flavobacteriaceae bacterium | reverse complement strand
ACAATACAATTAAAACAGTGGAAAAAATTAAATGGTAACAGAATTAATTCTGTTACCATTTAATTATATTTGAATTATTAACGAGTCAACCTTTTTTAGAACAATTCATGGTATAAAATTTTATTTCCACTCAACAGTTTCCATAATTTTTCTAATATCGTCTTTTAAATAACTTGCAGCAGGAAGAATTGAATCAAAATTTGGTTTAGCATAAAAATACATGCTTCCTACAAGGAAATTTTTTGTACTATCTGTAACATAAAATTGTGCATTAGTGGCGGCATTACCACCAACTTCTGAAAACATTCCGTAGACTTTTTTGTCTTTATTTATATAAGGTTGTGTTGAAATACCATCGGCTTTAATAACGTGATCGTATGTTAGCTTTTGAGCGTCGCGAAGTAAATCGTTTATATTGTTATTTACTTGTTTGTAAGTAACATAAATAGTAGCTTTCATTTTTGGATAATGAATTTCGTAGGCACAAGGCTGACTAGATTTAATTTTAGCTGTGTTGTTTACCATAAATGTAAAAGGGCAACTTCCGTCTAGCTTTCCATAAGTAGAATTGGGATAATCAAGTCTTAATTGTGCTTTAGGTTTTGGTATGGTGTCATCTCCACAAGAACTAAGAAAAAAGCTTATAAATAAGTTGAAGAAAAGTATTTTTTTCATCAGATGCTATCGATTGATTTGTTAAATTATAATTTACTCTAACGTAACTTTTATTTGTTTTAGTCTTCTTTTATCTAAACTTTCTATAGTAAAGGTGTAATTTTTGAATTGAATTTTTTGGTTTTTTTTAGGAAAATTTCCTGAAATTTCAAGTATAAAACCAGCGAGTGTTTCTGCTTCTCCTTTGGAATTTTCAAATTCATCTTCGTTGATATTAACAATTCTAAAGAAATCCTTTAGACTTATTTTTCCTTCAAATACAAAGTTTTTTTCGTCTATTTGAGAATACACTAAATCCTCATCATCAAATTCGTCACTTATATCGCCAACAATTTCTTCTAAAATATCTTCTAAAGAAATTAAACCTGATGTGCCGCCGTATTCATCAACCACTATTGCAAGGTGATTTTTCATGCCTTGAAACTCTTTTAATAAATTATCGAGTTTTTTATTTTCAGGAATAAAAAATGGTTCGCGAATTAATTGTTGCCAATTAAAATCTTTTTGCTCGTCGATATAAGGAATTAAATCTTTTATAAACAGAACACCTTCGATTTGATCGATGGTCTCTTTGTAAACAGGAATTCTAGAGTAACCTTTATCTATTATTTTTGGTAATATTTCACTAAAAGTTTCGCTCAAATCGATTGCAAAAACATCAATTCTCGGACTCATAACTTGTCTCACTTCAGTATTTCCAAAAGTTACGATTCCTTCAAGAATTTTTTGTTCTTCTTGAGTAGTATCTTGCTGGTTGGTTAATTCTAAAGCTTGTGATAATTGGTCTACCGAAAAACTAATTTTTTGAACGCTAAACTTTTTTTCAATATATAGCGTTATATTGCGCATTGGTATTGTTAATGGAGAAAGTAATTTTTCAAGTATAGAGATTGGTGTGGCAACTAATTTAGCAAACGCAATGTTATTTCTATTGGCATAAATTTTAGGCAAAACTTCTCCAAATAATAAAATTAAGAAAGTAACCACTACAACTTCTAGTATAAATCGGATCAATTCTGAAGCAACCGCACCAAATATTCTTTCGCTAAAAGAAGAGAAAATAATAACAATTGCAATGTTTATGAAATTATTTGCAACTAAAATAGTAGCTAATAATTTTTTAGGTCGTTCTAGTAAATGAGTGATTAAATTTCCCTTGTTGTAATCGGTTTCTTTTAAATCGTCTATATCTTTTTGAGAAAGTGAAAAAAGAGCTACTTCTGAACCTGAAATAAAAGCAGAACACAACAACAAAACTAATACAGCAAAAATACTTATTAGCATTTCAAAATCAAAAGAAGTAACTAAACTGGATGGGTCGGAGTCCAAATTTAAATAAATTTAATTAAACATTAAAAAGGTAAATCATCGTTTGAGTGACCTAAATTTTCTTGTTCAAAAGTACTGTTTTTTGGAACATTAATTTCAGGTGATCTAAAATTTTGTTTATCACTTGTTTCGGTTTCCTTTTTTGTTGTTAGAAAAGTAAATTCTGTTACTTGAATTTCGGTTGTATATTTTGTTGTGCCATCATCTGTTTGCCATTGACGCGATTTAATTCTTCCTTCAATGTAAATTTTATCTCCTTTTGAAAGATATTTTTCGCAAATTTCAGCTGCTTTATTTCGCACTACAATATTGTGCCACTCTGTAGAGTTAATTTTCTCTCCAGTAGATTTGTTAATATAAACTTCATTTGTAGCTAATGGGAATCTACCTATGCAGTTTCCACCATCAAAATAATGCATTTTAACCTCGTCTCCTAAATGACCAACTAAAATGACTTTGTTAACTGTTCCGTTCATGGCGTATAGCGATTTGTAAACCAAATATACTATTTTTTAATCAATTCAAATAATTAGCCTCAATAAAATTATGAATTATAATTGGGAACGGCTTTAAAACAAGTTCATTTAATGTAATACTATTCTTTAAATTTGTTTTTAATGTTACTTCAAAAAAGCGAATGTGTAATTTTTGATGCGACAATTTGTGAATTATTTCTTTTTCGTTAAAAAGTTTTATATTTTCTACGTTATATGTTGCTTTAATAGATTTAATTATGTTTTCTAGTGAATCTTTTTTTTGAGTCTCAAATAAAGGAAATTGATGTAAGTTTTTCCAAATATCGTTTTCAGATCTTTTTTCTAAGATGAAATTTCCGTTTGCATCTTTTACTACAATAAAATTCAAATATCGATTCGTCACTTTAGTTTTTTTGAGTTTTACAGGTAACTCATTTACTTTCTTGTTTTGTAATGCGAAACAACTGTTATTGAAAATGCAAGTGTCGCAAGCTGGGTTTTTTGGAACACATTGTAAAGCGCCAAACTCCATTATGGCTTGATTAAATACGCTAGCATGTCCCTTTGGAAGTAAATTATCTGCAAGTTCTTGAAATGTTTTTTTGGTTTTAGGTTGTGAAATGTCAAGATCAAGGCCAAAATATCGTGCCAAGGCACGGTATACATTTCCATCTACAACAGCTATGTTTTCGTCATATGAAAAGGAAGCTATTGCGGCTGCAGTATAATCTCCAACTCCTTTTAGTTTTTTTAATTCTAAATAGTTTTTTGGAAAAGTGCCGTTAAAGTTTTGAGTGATATTTTTAGCTGTTTCGTGTAAATTTCTCGCTCTTGAATAGTAACCTAATCCTTGCCAAAGTTTCAAAACCTCTTCTTCGTCAGCATTTGCAAGACTTTCAACAGTGGGGAATGCTTCTGTGAATTTGAGATAGTAAGGTAAACCTTGAGCTACTCGAGTTTGTTGTAAAATAATTTCTGAAAGCCAAATATGATAAGGATTTTTAGTTTTTCGCCAAGGTAAATTTCGTTTGTTTTGTAAATACCAACTAATTAATGCTTTAGAAAATTCCATTTAAAATTGCTTATAAAAGCAAAATTAAAAACTTTAATAGTTAAATTTTAATCAATTAAGGTTGAGTTATTGTTTTTTTTATTCGTATATTTGCACTCTCAAAAAAATGAACACATAAAATTAATACGAAAGAAAATGACGAAAGCTGATATCGTAGCGAAAATTTCTGAGAAATTAGGTCTTGAAAAATCTGATGTTCAAGCAACTGTAGAGTCTTTTATGGAAGAAGTAAAAAACTCATTAGAAACAGGAGATAATGTTTACTTAAGAGGTTTCGGTAGTTTTATTATTAAAACTAGAGCTGAAAAAACTGGAAGAAACATATCAAAAAATACAACGATTAAAATTCCTGCACACAACATTCCAGCTTTTAAACCAGCAAAAGTATTTGTTGAAGGTGTGAAAACAAAAACTGAAGTTACAGTATAAAATTTATTTATTAATTAAAACCAACTAGTTATGCCAAGTGGTAAAAAAAGAAAAAGACATAAGGTAGCAACGCACAAACGTAAGAAGAGAGCAAGAGCTAACCGTCATAAAAAGAAAAAGTAGTTTTAAACTACTTTTCTTTTTTTAAAAAGTTCTTTGAAACGAATCGATTTATTCGATTCTCGGGTAAAATTACCTGTAAAAAAATGTTTAATCCATCCTTTCAATTTAGTTTAGAGTTATGAGTTATCAGTTGTGAAACTGTAAACTACAAACTGCAAACTTTATAGTTGGGATAAAAATGTACCGCATGAACAAAGAATTAATTATTCGTTCAGGTTCTGATGCAGTAGATTTTGCCTTATTAAAAGATGGAAAACTAATTGAATTACATAAAGAAGAAGAAAAAGGAGCAAAGTTTCAGGTGGGCGATATTTTTATTGCAAAAATTAGAAAACCAGTACCAGGATTAAATGCTGCTTTTGTGAACCTTGGTTATGAGAAAGATGCATTTTTACATTACCATGATTTAGGTCCAAATTTAGCTTCTTTATTAAAATTCATTAAACTTGTAAGCGCAGGTAAATTAAAAGATTATTCACTCAAAAATTTTCCTTTTGAAGCTGAAATTGATAAAGATGGTGCTATAGCCGATGTACTAAGTGCAAATCAATCAGTTTTAGTACAAATTGTTAAAGAACCTATTTCTACAAAAGGACCACGAATTAGTTCTGAAATTTCATTAGCAGGACGTTATGTGGTTTTAGTTCCGTTTTCTGATAGAGTGTCGGTTTCACAAAAAATTACTTCTAAAGAAGAAAAAAGTAGCCGAACTTGACAAAGATTTACAAAATCTAATGGACCGCTGGTCGGCCATGTGTAAAAGGTTACAAACTGCACATCATCCTTCAAAAGTATTAGGAGAATTAAATAAAGCTTCTTCCATACTAAGGGATGTTTTTAACGATACCTTCACGGGTATTCATGTAGATGATGAAGAATTGTATCTACAAACGAAGGACTATTTGCAAGAAATAGCTCCGGATAAGGCTTCTATCGTAAAGCACTATCAAAGTAAAGAATTACCTCTTTTTGAGAAGTATCACATAGAAAGACAGATTAAAACTTCTTTCGGTAGAACCGTTTCTATGCCTAAAGGTGCTTATTTAATTATTGAACATACGGAAGCATTGCATGTTATTGATGTTAATAGCGGAAACCGTTCAAACAAAGCACAAAGTCAGGAAGAAACTGCTCTAGAAGTAAATATGATTGCAGCAGCTGAAATAGCTCGTCAATTGCGTTTACGTGATATGGGAGGGATTATTGTTGTCGATTTTATTGATATGCAAAATGCAGACAATAGAAAGCAGCTATATGATTTCTTAAAAGAAGAGATGAGTGACGATAAGGCTAAGCATAAAATCTTGCCTCCTAGTAAATTTGGATTAATTCAAATTACTAGACAACGCGTTAGACCAGAAGTGGCTATAAAAACAAGGGAAGAAAACCCAAATAATGAAAATGGGGAAATTGAAGCTCCAATTGTAATTATAGACAAAATAACTGATAACGTTGAAAGAATTTTAAAAGACCATAATAAAGTTGTGTTAAATGCACATCCTTTTGTGGCAGCATACCTTACAAAAGGTTTTCCATCTGTTCGTATGAAGTGGTTCATCGAACATAAAAAATGGGTGAAAATTATACCTCGTGACGCTTACACGTATTTAGAATACCATTTCTTTGACAAAGAAGGAAATGAAGTAAAATAACTAAAAACCGCTTTTCTTGCTAGATTAGCGGTTTTTTTTATTTCTCTATCTCAATCTTTCGTTTAATTTCTATACCTTCTTCATCTATAACTGTAATTATATAAATACCAGAATTAGCTATTATTGGCATTTCGTGAAAAGTTTTAGTACTTCCTAAATATTTATCATCTAAATACCAAAATAGTTCTTCCTCTGAATTAGAATGTGCGACTTTAATAATAACGGGTTGTGTATTCCCTTCAAAGTTTTTAGTTAAAATGATTTTGGTAAAACTTGTAGGATAAATAAAATCCATTTTTTTCCTTACATCATTATTTTCGCAGTCTTCTTTAAACGGTGGAAGTTGTTTATAATCGATATTTTTTTTCTTGTAATACCATTCCATTACAGGCGGAAGCACAAACCAAGAATCTGTAACCATGTTTTCAATTGCTTCACAGCTACTATTTACACGATATTGCTTGGTTTGATCTAAATGAATTAATTTGTGGTACGGACAGTTTTTTGATTTTTTAGCTGTTTTTGGAACCCATTTTAGTTCACTAGGACAATTATTTGTTGCTAAAAAGCCTGAGTTTTTACAAATATTAACTTCTTCTAAATCGTTATAAGGTGTTTCAAACCATTT
>JACXVH010000124.1 GCA_014763515.1 Flavobacteriaceae bacterium | reverse complement strand
GCTCTTTTGGTTTTTCAGCGTTGGGTTTTAGCGTTGGCAAAAACCAAATGTGCTTGACCGAGTGTTGGCTTTTTTTGTATGCCACATAATATTTTGCAGCTTGGCGTTCGTGCGGGATTTCAGGGCACAAAACTGTCAACCCAGCACTAAAGTTAAATTGAAAAACTACACTTGAATTTACCACCGTCACCCCGCATGACGCAAAACCGCTGTTGGCAGCTGGCGTTCTTGTCCATTGTGTCTGAAAGTCGCTGTCCGCTTGGTTTATATGTGTCTTTGACCGTTCGCTTTTTTGTCTGTCTGTGTCGGGTTGTGCGGTTGTGTATTTTTTATTTTCAGAAAGAAGGGAAGATTTTTTTAATTCAATTTTGTCAGGGTGGGACAGACACACTCTTTGCCAAGCTTTGGTCTGTGCGTTGGCTTGTGCGGCTTGGCAATGTGTGTGGCTGTTAGACTGGCTATTCATTTTCTTCCTTTGTCATTATTTATAATTGTCCTCCAACTCCTTTAAACTTCTCTACAAACGAAACTAACTTTTGAAATACACTTTGTTTCTTAGTCAAATATTGTGGATTCAAAGGACTCATTTTTGGTAAAAGTGCATTCAGTTCTGTTCCGTTTTCACTTGCATATTCTCGCTTCAAAGAATTTGTTATGTAACGCTTCGCTGCTTCTTCATTTAGATTTTCTTCTGTGATTAATTCCAATGCTTCCGCTTTTTGTTTGTTTTGAGCAAATACAAAAAATGAATCTATCACATTCGCTTTGTCTTGAAGTGTGTCAAGGTCTGTCTCATTGATAAAATCAACAACTAAACTCTCTTTTGCTCTGTTTCCAACACTTGCACGAATAACCCTGCGTATTTCAGTAATTAAAGTGTCTTTGTCTTTGGTTTTCTTGTTATGCTCAAAAATCAATTCAAGAATATAGTCAAGGTTTATTTCTTGCGATTTTAGCAAGTCAACTTCAAAAACAACATCGTCCCAGTCAATTGTAGATTCTTCTGATTCTTTACCGCTTTTCTCACGTCTTAACCAGTCACGAATATCATTGTATGTTGAACGGTAATCCTGAACTGTCCTTTCTTTTAACAATTCAATTTTCTGCATTGCCGCAATGTCCTCATCTGTTACAAAATGAGCTCTTTTAAATTCTTCAACTTCTTCCGGATTATTGATGTCAATTGCTTGAAGTGCTTTAAGGTGGTTAAACTCATCGTAGTTCTGGAGTATGTTTTCTACTCTTAAATATTCTCCGAATAGTTTCGCAAATTCTTTTTTGTCTTTTTCTTTTACAATTTCGTCAGGGTTAGGGAATTTCTCATTTAACTCTTTTACTACTTCAACATAACCTCTACGTGCCTCACCTGTAACAATGTCTGTAAAGCCTTCCAAATATTCTTTGTAGCTCTTTTCAAGAACCACATTTTTGGTATTACTGTCTCCGAAAAGCGTAATCGCGTCTATGGTTGCTTTTTCTAAATCACGGAATGTTACTATGTTTCCAAATGTTTTTGTCGCATCATAAATTCTGTTTGTTCTTGAAAAAGCTTGAATTAAACCGTGATAACGCAAATTTTTGTCAACAAACAAGGTGTTAAGTGTTGGAGCATCAAAGCCAGTTAAGAACATTCCGACCACAATAATTAAATCAATCTCTTTGTTCTTTACACGTTTGGCAAGGTCACGGTAAAAATTCTGAAACTCATTACTGTCAACGCCATAACTGGTTCTGAACATGGCGTTGTAGTCATTGATAGCTTTGGTCAAAAACTCTTTGGCTGTAACATCCATTGCAGAAGGCTCAAAAGTTTCGTCAACTATTTCACCTATTGCACTCTGTTCTTCGTTTGCAGCAAAAGAGAATATTGTCGCAATTTTTAAAGGCTTTTCGCTCTCTTTTTGCAAGTTGTTTAATTCATCATAGTAGCACTTGGCAGCATCAACACTGCTTACGGCAAACATGGCATTAAAGCCTTTATTGCTTCCTTGGTTTCTATGCGTTTTTATCCTGAAATTATTCAAAATGTATTGAGAAATTTCTTTAATACGAGCAGGGTGGAGCAAAGCTGTTTTGTTTTCTGCTGCACTTAGTTTTTTCTCGTCTTGTTCACTTTCTATGTTTTTAAAATGTGGTCGAACATCATTATAGTCAACTTTGAATTTCAGAACCTTTTCATCTCTGATGGCATCCGTAATGACATAAGAGTGTAACTCACGACCAAAAACGCTTGCCGTAGTTTCAGAGCCTAAAGCATTTTGAACGAAGATGGGTGTACCTGTGAATCCAAACTGATAGAACTTTTTAAACTTTTTTTTCAGGTTCTTCTGGGCTTCACCAAATTGACTGCGATGGCATTCATCAAAAATAAAAACCACTTGCTTTTGATAAATCGGCAAATCTCCCTCAGTTTTCATGAGGTTATTCAGTTTCTGTATGGTGGTTACAATAATCTTATTATCGTCCTTTTCAATGTTTCGTTTTAAACCTGCGGTACTGTCCGAACCATTCACACTATCGGGAGAAAACCGTTGATATTCTTTCATGGTTTGAAAGTCCAAGTCTTTACGGTCAACCACAAAAAATACTTTATCAATAAATTCCAATTGCGTTGCTAAACGTGCTGCTTTAAAACTGGTAAGCGTTTTACCCGAACCTGTGGTGTGCCAAATGTAGCCGCCACTGTCGGGTTTCGACCAATTTTTGGCTTGGTAGGAACTTTCAATTTTCCACAACATTCTTTCGGTGGCTGCAATTTGATAAGGTCGCATAATTAAAAGTGTATCGCTAGTATCAAAAACCGAATAGGTTAGTAACACATTTAACAATACTCTTTTCTCAAAAAATGTTGTCGTAAAATCTTTCAAATCTTTAATCAGCGTATTGTCAGCCTTTGCCCAGTTCATGGTAAAGTCGAAACTGTTTTTGTTTCGCTCCACCGTATTGGCAAAATAACGACTGTCAGTACCGTTTGAAATAACAAAAATCTGAATGTATTTAAAGAGGGAATTTTGACTGTTAAAACTTTCTTTTGAATATCTGTGAACTTGATTGAACGCTTCACGGATGGCAACACCACGTTTTTTCAATTCAACGTGAACCAATGGCAATCCGTTTACCAAAATGGTCACATCATAGCGATTGGCACGAGTGCCTTTCTGCTCAAATTGAGAAATTACCTGTACTTTATTTCGTGTAATATTCTTTTTGTCAACCAAGTAAATGTTTTGGATATGCCCATCATCAAAAACAAAATCGTAGATATAGTTGTCATGTATTTTTCTGGTTTTCTCAACAAGGTTATCGCTTGGCTTATCCAAATATTCTTCCACAAAACGAGACCATTCTCCATCCGAAAATTCCATGTTGTTTAGCGATTGCAATTGCACTCTTACATTCGCTAACATCGCTTCTTGCGTATTTAAGTTTGTAGGATTTTCATAACCTTGGTTGACCAGGTCTTGAATAAATTCTTTTTCCAGTGCCGCCTCTGTTTGATAAACAGCAGGTGTTTCGTTTACTTCAAAATGTTTGGTAAATTTATCCAAAACGATGAAGTTGTTTGATTCTGCTATGGTTTTATACATGTTCAATTAGTTTGAGTACCAACATTCCTACACCTATGGCAATTCCAAAACTTAATAATGTTCCTATCAGAATATATTCTGTTAGTTTTCTGTCTTTAGATTCTTTTAAATCTCCAAATCGGAATACTGATTTTGCTGCTAATAAAAATCCAATACCTTCCCAATTTCCCGTTATCACAAAAACGAAAACAAAAAGCCGTTCCAACATGCCAATGTATTTACCTGCATTGCTCAACGATTCATCATTGTTATCCCCTAAAGTTTTAGACCAACTAGACATTAATTCTTTCATTACTATGCCCGACACTACCGTAATAAAAAGTATGGCACTTGCATAAATCCAAATTTCAGAAGATGATAGTATTGGATTAAGATTTATGTCGGGTTTGAAAAAAAATATCCAAAGCCCTACTATGCTTATGATATGCAATAGTTGGTCTATTAAAAACCAATTTGATTTGTTTGCTTTTTTTTGGACATATAATTTAATGGTATCAATGACACCGTGTAAAATCATCAGTAATAAAGCCAATAACCAATAATTAAAATCCCACAATAACAACAACACGATAAGACCATGTATTAAAATGTGTGCATACAGGTATCTGGATTTGGTTTTTTTAACTTCTTTATCTTTCACCCATGCAGTAGGTT
Source organism: Flavobacteriaceae bacterium (assembly GCA_014763515.1). Taxonomy (GTDB): domain Bacteria; phylum Bacteroidota; class Bacteroidia; order Flavobacteriales; family Flavobacteriaceae; genus Flavobacterium. Next base: position 755 of record JACXVH010000124.1, on the reverse strand, counting down.
GTAGGAGAAAATCTCCAATAAAATGGGCCAATATTAGTTTTATCAGAATTATCATTTTAGAAAGGATTTAATTTTATTTCTGTACATCTTTTCCACTTCCATTACTTCATTCACATTGGCTCTGTTCCATCTTCCACTCACTGAATTTTGCTTTATACCAAGCTGTTTCCCAATTTCTTCTTGTGTTATATCAGGGTTATTTAATACAATTTGAATCAACTCTGCTGATGAAACTGTCCATTTATCCATAAATGTTCCTGCCAATTTTAAGTATAAATTCATTTCTTCATCAAAGCTTTTCCATGAGGTTTTTACACCTATGGTTACATTTTCCTTTTTTAGAACATCAAACTTTTCACTTGAATAGATATAAGCAGGGCCATTATTTTCTGATATGCTATCACCTGAGTACGTTTTTTCACCAATTCCTACAGCCAGACGAACATCTATCATGCTACTTTTTTTTGTTTTATCGGTGGGTTCTACTTTTTTGATTAATGATTTTATTTCAAAAACTTTTCTAAGTGCTTCCTCAGGATTTGATATTTCAATTTGAAAAAAATCTCCTGAATGAAGTTCCCAGTTTTTATGATTCTCGCCCCAAGAAGCTAATAAACTTTTAAGTGGTTTTAACCATAATGCTTGGTTTTCCAATTTTCTTGAAGCGATAATATCTCCTTTTATAACTGCTATCATAGTGCAAATATCGTTTAAATAAGCGATAATTCAAAATATCGTTTAAATAAGCGATAATT
>JACXVH010000123.1 GCA_014763515.1 Flavobacteriaceae bacterium | reverse complement strand
AAATGCAATTGCAATCGGAATTAATGAAGAGTTAGATCAATTGCGTAATATTTCTCAAAATGGAAAAGCCTATTTAGAAGATTTAGAGCAACGCGAAAGCGAAACTACGGGAATTCCTTCTTTAAAAGTAGCTTTTAATAATGTTTTTGGATATTACATTGAAGTTCGAAATACTCATAAAGATAAAGTTCCGTCGGAATGGATTCGTAAGCAAACTTTAGTAAGTGCAGAGCGATATATTACCGAAGAATTAAAAGAATACGAAGCCAAGATTTTAGGAGCCGAAGAAAAGATTCAATTGTTAGAAAATCAAATTTTTGAACAGTTGATTAATTGGATGGCAACGTATATAAAACCCGTGCAACATAATGCGAATTTAGTAGCGCAATTAGATTGTTTGCAATCATTCACGCAATTAGCGATTGAGAATAATTATGCCCGACCTATTTTAGACGATTCTTTCGATTTAGAAATAAAAGAAGGACGTCATCCAGTTATTGAAAAGCAATTGCCTATTGGTGTTCCTTATATTTCTAATGATGTGTATTTGGATAGAGAAAGCCAACAAATCATTATGATTACAGGCCCCAATATGTCGGGTAAATCGGCAATTTTGCGTCAAACCGCTTTAATTGTGTTGTTGGCACAAATGGGAAGTTTTGTTCCTGCTGAAAGTGTTCGAATGGGAATAGTTGATAAGATTTTTACCAGAGTAGGAGCGAGCGATAACATTTCAATGGGAGAATCGACCTTTATGGTAGAAATGAATGAGACGGCTTCTATTTTGAATAATATATCAGAAAGAAGTTTGGTGTTGTTGGATGAAATTGGACGCGGAACTTCAACCTATGACGGAATTTCAATTGCATGGGCTATTTCCGAATATTTACACGAACATCCACACAAGCCAAAAACGCTCTTTGCTACGCATTATCACGAGTTAAATGAAATGGAAGTTATTTTTGAGCGTATTCAAAACTTTAATGTTTCGGTTAAGGAATTAAAAGATACGGTTTTATTTATTCGTAAATTAGTCAAAGGTGGCAGTGCACATAGTTTTGGTATTCATGTTGCTAAAATGGCTGGAATGCCTCAAACGGTGATTCAAAAAGCTCAGAAAATGTTGAAGAAATTAGAGAAAGATCATTCTGCTGAAGAACTAAGTGGATTAAAATCAACAGATGATGAACTACAATTAAGTTTTTTTAATTTAGATGATCCACTTTTAGAGGAAATTAAAGAAGAAATTGTGAATTTAGATATCAATACATTAACGCCTGTGGAGGCTTTAATGAAGCTAAACGAAATAAAACGAATGTTGGTAAAAAAATAATTTTAGAACTTATATTTTAGCTGAAAAAGTACATAACCACTTAAAACGGGTTTTCTTACAAGTTCTGAATAGTTTGAATTACTGTAATTTTCTAAAACATTTACATTATCTATGTTTAAGATATTATTACCAATTAATGAATATTCAAAGTTTGTTTTTTCTTTTGAAAATCTTAAAATTGGGCTAATGTTTAAATAATTAGTTTGTAATGATTGATTTTTGAAATTAAAATAATCAGTATTTAAATTCCAATAGACATTTCTAAATACTTTACCATTTAGTTTACAATATATTTGATATGAGTTTAATTCACTTTTGAAATCGTTATATAAATAGATGTCGTTAGATGCTTTTATGCCTACATTAAAATAAACTGGAAATTCTTTATATCTTGATTTTATTTCAAACATTCCAGAGAATAAGTGATTTTTAAATTCTATTTCGTCATTATTATTAAGTACTGTTTTGGATAAATTTGTATAAGATGTACTAATAGAAAAAGCGAATGGTAATTTTCGTGGTTGTTTCTCAATGAAAATTAGCATGGAATTGAATTTTTCTCCTGAAATTATGCTATTACTAAGAAAAGTAATATTTTCTGTTGAAATTATATTGTTTTCAATAGATTTTGTGTTTCTTCTGTGTGAGGCATTAAAAATGAAAGAAAATTTATTTTTAATGTCAAAACTAAAATAATTTAAATTATATTGTTGTGAAGGTAAAATACTTATTGATGCTACATTATAATTATTAGTTACTGTGCGGTAATCTTTTACAATGTCAGAAACTAATAAGTTGTCTACATTAGTATTGTTATTTGATAAAGAGTTGCTTATTTGTAAAATATTTGTAGAATTAAAGCGCGCTTTTATACTTGCGTTATATCCAAAATAAGAAATGAATTGAGAATTGTTATTAAAATCAATATTATTAAAAGAATAATCTGGCTTAAATGAAATATCAAAAATAGAGTTAATTTGATATTTGATACTCAAACTTGACGAACTTATAAAATTGTTTAATTTTAAATTATTTATGTTTTCAGAATTATTTAATACCGAATTAAGTTTGGAATTATTAAAATTAAGGGTTTGTAAAAATTGGAATGTAAACTTATTTTTTGTGAACTGATACGATCCTATGCTTTTAAATTCACTCGTTGACTTTTTAGAGTATTGAACTAAGTTATTGTCACTATTTAAGTAATTTGGTGTTAAAAAAACATCATTTGATTTGATTTCCAAATCATTATTGTTGTTTGAATTTATATAGAATGATTTAAAATTAAAATAACTAATTTTAATTTTTTTACTTAAATTATATGATATATTGAAAGTTCGACTTTCTAATTGATTGTAATGAGAAATTTCTTTTGTATTAGAATTTGTATGGTTAACAATATTATTTGTGTTTTTACTTATATCAAATATAAAGTTGGATTTTATTATATGAATGGTGTTTTCGTTTTTTTTATAAACTAATTTTGCATTTAGTGTTCCAAATGTGTTTTTTTCAATATTTTTTTTATCTTCAATAATTGTTAAATCAGTATCTAAATCATAATATTTTTGTTCTCTAAATATATTCAAAGTTTGATTAGAGTTATTTATTATAGAATAAAAATCTAATTTAGTTTTCTTATTAATGTTGTAAATTAAGTTTAATGAATTGAAAATATTTTTTTTAGAAGAAACTCTATCTTTCGAAGTTAAAAAATTAGGAATGTCATTGAGATTTGAAAAGACAACTTTACTTTCATTACCTTCCTCTTTTTCTTGCGTTAAATCCAAATAATCATCTATTGAAATAGGATTTTCAGCAATATTATTTAAATTTGTTATTGCAGAAAATTGAATTTTTTTATTAAAGTTGAAAATCGAATTTTTTACTTTATACTGCCCATCAAAACCTTTTCCAACCTCAATAAAGCCACTAACTTTGTTTTTATATTCTTCTTTAATTTTTATGTTAAGTGCAGTTTTCCCTGATTTTTCTTCTTTATTTAAATTTTCAAAGCCAATGTAATTTTGTATTAATTCAATAGAATTAATTAAATTAGAGGGTAAATTTTCTGTAGCAATTTGATGTTGGTTTTTATATAAATCTTCACCATCGATTAATAACTTATAAATTGTTTTGCCATTTGCAGTGATTTTCCCCTTATCATTTACATTTAATCCAGGTATTTTTTCTATTACATCTTTTAGATTTTCCTCTGTCCCATTTAAAAATCTCTCTACCTTATAGGTTGTGGTGTCTCCTTTTTGAGAAATGCCAGAAGATTCTGCTTTTACTATAACCTCTTTTAATTCTTCAATATTTTCAATTAATGTAATCGTGCCAAAATCATTTATACCATCATTAATTTTGATTTGCTTTTTTATAGTTTCAAAACCAATAAATGAGATTTTTAATAAGATTTGTGTTTGATTTATTTTTTTTGATAATTCAAATTCACCATTCGAGTTACTTGTTGTAAAAAGTAGCGTATTTGAATCATCAAAACTTTTAACTTGAATAGAAGCATTACTAATTGAATTGCCATTAGTATCCTCAATTTTTCCTTTGAATGTTTGACCTAAACTTATAAATGGGAATAACAGTATGAATATTCTAAATTTTAAAATCAAATTTGAACTATTTTCCATTCAGAGTATTTGTTTCGTATTCTTTTATAGTTATTGGTTTTGAAGTAATTTCAGGTAAAATAATTTCTGTTGTACTATTTGTAATTATTTTTATTTTTTCAAATTTTATTATCGTAGTGTCGTTATTTTCAATTTGTACTATAAATCCAGGGAGCCCACTAAAATCCATTGGGCCATCTTGTATTGAAATTTCTTCACAAAACCAAGCAGTAACATTTATTGTTCTACCAAGTATTCTTTTTACAGTTGTAGCTTTTTTACAGTTGTAACCTGAAATTATTTTTGTTTCATTTGTAAGTTCCCATTCATATTTTGGCAATAAATCTGATATGTATGTTTGAGAATTATTTTGGTCAAAAAAAACTCTATAATTTGATATATTGAAATCTTTATAATAGAATCCTTTTTTAGGTCTTATTGTTATAGCTTTAGATTCAAATTTTTCACCGGGCACTTCTTGGTATTCATTATAAATTGTGTCAATAAAAGTACCACCACCTTCTATTAGCTCTTGTAATGATTTGTTTTTTGTGTAAGTATAACTGAAGTATAATGGCTTTTTTGCTCTTTCTGTTAACTCACTCGTATCCCCAATACCTTTCAAGTGTTGTATTGTATAAATGCCTTTCAATGTTTGTGAAAAACAATTTATAGTTGAAAAAAGAGAAAAAATAAAAACTAAAATATTTTTTTTTGTTATCATAAATTTAAGAAATTAAAGCAGGTATTGTAAATACCTGCTTTGTTGTTATAATGAATACCAAGTACATCTATATGTTACTGTAGTAATAACATCTCCAGTCATTAAATCAGTACTACTAGATCTTCCAATTTCATAACAAAACCAGAAATCATCTTCATTTAATTCTTGAGTGTTTGTTAAAACAATTTTTTGATTTTCAATAAAATCATTTACTTTTATTTCATCTGTATTTGCAAGAGCAAATGATGAAATCATTACTGTAGCAATTAAGCTAAAAAATAGTTTTTTCATAATTTATAAATATTTTAAGATTATGAG
>JACXVH010000122.1 GCA_014763515.1 Flavobacteriaceae bacterium | reverse complement strand
ACTTTTGGCCAATTGGCAACATAAACTAATAAATCATAATTTTCAACATTTCTTACAAAAACAGGAAAACGTAAATCGTAACAAACTTGCGGACAAATTTTCCAATCTTTATATTCAAAAATTACTCTTTCTGTTCCTTTAGTATATACCTTTTCTTCGCCAGCTAAAGTAAATAAATGACGTTTGTTATAATGTTGTACTACACCTTTTGGTGTTACAAAAACCAAACGATTGTAATATTGATTTTCTTCTTGAATTACTAAACTTCCTATAATTGCTGTTTTCTTTTGTTTAGCCAAACTTTTTAACCACTGAATAGTTTCTCCTTGCATGGTTTCAGCAACGCACTCAGGATTCATAGTAAACCCAGAAGTAAACATTTCAGGTAAAACCAATAAATCGAATTTTTTATCAGATGAAAGTACTTTACTTTCTATAGTTAATCGGTTATATATTGGATTTTCCCAAACTAAATCGGTTTGAAGAATAGCTACTTTCATAGAAAAGTTTTAATTTTTACAAATGTAATAGAAAAAAAGAAACCTGTTAACATTAAAGCTAACAGGTTTATATTTAGATTCTGAAACAAGTTCAGAATGACAAATAGTTTTATTTTAAACTTGCCGATAAATATTCACGGTTCATACGTGCGATATTTTCTAATGAAATACCTTTAGGACATTCGATTTCACAAGCACCTGTATTTGTACAGTTTCCAAATCCTTCTTCATCCATTTGACGTACCATGTTTAAAACACGTTGTGTTGCTTCAACTTTACCTTGAGGTAATAATGCATATTGAGAAACTTTTGCTCCTACGAATAACATTGCTGAACCATTTTTACATGTAGCAACACAAGCACCGCAACCTATACAAGCAGCAGCTTCAAAAGCTTTGTCTGCATCTGCCTTAGGCACTGGAATTGCATTTGCATCGATAGTATTTCCAGATGTATTCACAGAAACGAAACCACCCGCTTGTTGAATTCTATCGAAAGCACTTCTATCTACAACTAAATCTTTAATTACAGGAAACGCTTTACTTCTCCATGGTTCTACATAAATAGTATCACCATCGTTGAACATACGCATGTGTAATTGACAAGTTGTAATTCCTGTATCTGGTCCGTGAGCACGTCCATTAATATATAATGAACACATACCACAAATTCCTTCACGACAATCGTGGTCAAATGCTACTGGTTCTTTTCTTTCGTTAACCAATTGTTCGTTCAATTGATCAAGCATTTCTAAAAATGAACTATCTGTAGAAACGTTATCCAATTTATAAGTTTCTAGTTGTCCTTTATCTTTAGCGTTTTTTTGACGCCAAATTTTTAGATTTATATTGATGTTTTTTGAAGCCATAATTTTTCTTATTAAGTGATTAGTGATGAGCCTTTAGTGATTTGTAAATTTTAAAACCAATTACTATTTACTTTTTACTAATGACTAACTACTATTTATAATTTCTAGCTGCTATTTTGATGAATTCGTATTTCAATTCTTCTTTGTGTAATTCTTCTTTACTGATGTCGTCTCCTTTATATTCCCAAGCTCCAACGAATGAGAAATTTTCATCATCACGTAATGTTTCTCCTTCTGCATCTTGATATTCTTCTCTAAAGTGACCTCCACAAGATTCTTTACGTTGTAAAGCATCCATAGCCATTAATTGACCTAATTCAATAAAGTCAGCCACACGAAGTGCTTTTTCTAATTCAGGGTTAAGTTCGTCGGCACTTCCTGGAACAAACACATCTTTATGGAATTCCTCTTTTAATTGAGCAATTTCTTCAATCGCTTCTTTTAACCCTTTTTCATTACGAGCCATTCCTACTTTATTCCACATAATGTGACCTAATTTTTTATGGAAATGATCAACCGATTTAGAACCATTATTATTCAAGAAAGTATCAATTTGACCTTTAACTCTGTTTTCAGCCTCAACGAATTCTGGTAAATCAGTTGAGATTTTACCTGTACGAATTTCATCAGCTAGATAGTTAGAAACAGTATAAGGCAATACAAAATATCCATCAGCTAAACCTTGCATTAATGCAGAAGCTCCTAAACGATTTGCTCCGTGATCCGAGAAATTAGCCTCCCCTGCAACGAAACAACCTGGAATTGTAGATTGTAAATTATAATCAACCCAAACACCTCCCATAGTATAATGCACAGCAGGATATATTTTCATTGGAGTTTCATATGGATTTTCATTAGTAATTTTCTGATACATTTGGAATAAATTACCATATTTTTCTTCAATCCATTCTTTACCTAATTTGATAATCTCTTCCTCAGATGGATTATGGTTACCTCTTGCATAAGCTACTTCTTTACCTTTATTTTTAATTTCAGTAGAGAAATCTAAGTAAACCCCTTCTTGAGTATCATTAGCTTCAATTCCATATCCTGCATCACAACGTTCTTTTGCTGCACGTGAAGCAACATCACGAGGAACTAAGTTACCAAAAGCTGGATATCTTCTTTCTAAGTAATAATCTCTATCTTCTTCAGCAATTTGAGTTGGTTTTAATTTACCTGCTCTAATCGCTTCAGCATCTTCTTTTTTCTTAGGAACCCAAATACGTCCTGAGTTACGTAATGACTCAGACATTAACGTTAATTTAGATTGGTTTGTGCCGTGAACAGGAATACAAGTTGGGTGAATTTGAACATAACAAGGATTTGCAAATAAAGCACCTTGCTTATGGATTTTCCATGAAGCTGTAACATTACTTCCCATTGCGTTTGTAGAAAGGAAATAAACATTTCCATAACCGCCTGAAGCGATAATTACAGCATGTGCTGAATGTCTTTCAATTTCACCAGTAACTAAGTTACGAGCAATAATTCCGCGAGCTTTACCATCAACTTTTACTAATTCTAGCATTTCATGACGGTTGTACATTTTTACACGTCCTAAACCAATTTGACGAGATAAAGCTGAGTAAGCTCCTAACAACAATTGTTGACCTGTTTGTCCAGCTGCATAAAAAGTACGTTGTACTTGTACCCCGCCAAACGAACGGTTATCTAACATTCCTCCATATTCACGAGCAAAAGGAACACCTTGAGCTACACATTGATCAATAATATTTCCTGAAACTTCTGCTAAACGGTGAACATTTGCCTCACGAGCACGGTAGTCACCACCTTTAATTGTATCGTAGAATAAACGATAGATTGAATCTCCATCGTTTTGATAATTTTTTGCTGCGTTAATACCTCCTTGCGCTGCAATAGAGTGAGCACGACGTGGAGAATCTTGAAAACAAAATGCTTTTACATTATATCCCATTTCTCCTAATGAAGCTGCTGCCGAAGCTCCAGCTAAACCAGTACCCACAACAATTACATCGATTTTAGGACGGTTATTAGGAGCAACTAATTTTAAATGATTTTTATGATTAGTCCATTTGTCTTTTAATGGTCCTTCTGGTATTCTAGAATCTAACTTCATAATTGTAAGTATTGATTATTTTAAAACAAAATGAATATAAAGAGGAATAATTGCAAATAATAGAGGCACTACAATTGCAAAAACTTTACCAACCAATTTAATTGTTGGTGTAAATTTGTTATTTACTCCTAATGATTGAAATGCACTTTGGAAACCATGCCATAAGTGAAAAGCTAAAACAAACATTGCCAACACATAGCCTAATGTTGCAAAGATTCCAATTTTGGGATCTTTAAAGAAATCAACAGTTATTTTATATAAATCTTTGTAAACAGAACCCACTTTTACATTTGCATTCACATTATACATATCTGTACCAACAAGCTTCATCTGTTTTTTCATCATTGGATTAGCCGCATCATCTTTTTCTCCATCAGCTAAAACTTGATCAACCATATAATATTGACCAACTTGAGTACCAACATAAAAATCTTTTGGTTCTGGTTGTCCTGGTAATACTATTCCAATTGTCATTAAAGGCATTTTTTTATCAAAATGCATTTTAGCCCAGAAGTTAACCATGTGAGTAACAATAAACACTAAAATTAATGTTCCTAAGATCGCCATGTTTCTTGAAGCGAATCCACTATTTGCAGCTGGATTTGATTTAGCATAAGCTACTGGTCTCGCTTTTTTGTTTTGCAATGTTAACAAGAAACCGTCAACAGCATGAAACAAAATTGAAATGTACGTAACGTAAGAAAGAATTTTTACTGCAGGATTTGTGGTCATAAATAATGCATACTCATTAAATTTCTGATGAGCATTTGGCATTAATAATTGTAAATTACCTAGTAAGTGACCTACCAAAAACAAGCATAAAAATAAACCTGTAAGAGCCATCCAGTATTTTTTTGCAATAGATGACTTTAAAAGCGCTGATTTTGCCATAATTTATTTGATGTGATAGTTTTATTAAAATCAAACAAAAATAAGGTTATTTCATTTACACTACAACCTTTTAGCTCTAATTTATAATGAATTTAAAATGTGTTTAACCCAAATAAAATCAATCGATTACAAAGCATTACTAAATCATATATACATATTTAGCAAATTTTAAGTTTTAAATTTCTTGATTATTCGGCTAACAATTATAATTGAAAACGGATTTAATGAAACTTATTAAAAAACAAATTAGTTTGATTTTTATTTAGATTCCAAAATCTCAAAATTTATTTTTTGTCCTTCAATTTTAAAGTTATAACTTCCTGAAACTAGATAAAATTTTCCGTTTTCAGCTTTTGCTACCTTGTGATTTTTACCTAAATATTTGTTAGAATAAGTTAAATTATATGCAACTCTATTAAGCCCTTTTTTTAGTGAGACATTTTCCGAAAAAATCACTTTATTATTACTATCTAAAACTTCAAACTTCGATTGTTTCTCAATATTACTATATATCCAAAAATCTACATTTGGTTCAAAAAAATCTTCCCAACTATAATTTTTATTTCCCCAATGTTTTGATAGTTTTATATCATCAATCTTGAACAAAAACAAAGTTTTTTCTAAATTTTCTGAATTCAAACTTTCTAATTTAGAAACATCAACTTTATAAATAGAGCGTCCGTGAGTTCCTACAACTAATTCTTT
>JACXVH010000121.1 GCA_014763515.1 Flavobacteriaceae bacterium | reverse complement strand
AACAATACAATTAAAACAGTGGAAAAAATTAAATGGTAACAGAATTAATTCTGTTACCATTTAATTTTATTTGAATTATTAACGAGTCAACCTTTTTTAAGACAATTCAATTCCCTCAATTGAATACTGATAAACCCCCGAAGTTCTGAAAAAGTTGATTTCGTTCTGAACTTTGCTTTGTAGATTTAAATAGTAACCGTTTAGTTTTTGTTGTTCATTAGCCTTTTTATTTACTTTCAGTAAACAGTAAGGCGGATTGGAAAATACAACGTCAAAACCGCCTGTTGAAAATACGTTTTGAAAATCGTTGGCAAGGTCAATGCTGTTTTCGTTTTCTGAAAGCAAAGTTGCTTTTGGAATAAGTGCATTCCTATTAATAATGTTTGTTGAAAGAGCATTGATTATTTTAGAATTGAGTTTCTGAAATAGCGAAATTACTTTGCAACGCAAAACCGACAAAGCGGTTTCGTCAATATCTATAGCAAACAAGTTATTGCAAACGATTTTTTGCAAAGACAGAATATTTTTGATTTAAAATTTCAACCGCTTCAAAATAAAAACGCCCTGTTCCGCTTGCAAAGTCAAGACAAGTAATTTCATTAGGTTTAATTTTATGCTGTATAGCTTTGTCAATGGTTTTTTCAACCATTTCGTTGGTAATTTCTTTCAGCGTATAAACTGCTCCGTTTTCTTTTAAATGGTGTTTTGATTTTTTTCTTGTCAGTTTTCCATTAACAATAGAAAATTCAGAGTTCAAAAAAGTAATGTGTAATTCTTCAACAATTACAGGAATTTCAGCGATATATTTTGAGAAAACTCGTCAATAGTTGCAATTTTATCAAACTGAAAAATACTTTTTAATTCATTTATTTGATTAGGAAAATTTGTGTTGATGTAAGAAGTAATCAACGAATTGGTAAGTTGTTTATGAACTTGAAAAGCAACATTTGTTTCATCGGTCAAAAGCAAATTCGCATTTATCAAATGAATGTCCTGTGCTGAAACTGGCTTCATTTCATCCTTCCCCGAAAGGAAGTTTTTCTGAATTTCAAGCGAAATCAGTTGCTCCTCTTTGGTCAAAAAATAGTTTAGTATGCTGCTCATTTGGTTTTCTTTTTTGTGGTTCGCTGATATTCAATTTTTGCTTCGGCTACTTGCAAAATTTCAGAGAAAGAACTTTCCTCTTGAATTTCATACATAACAACATCGCTATAATATGCAACAAGCAATTTTTCTTTGTCGGCTTTGAAAATTTTGGCGATTTGTTCAATTATTTGTGTATTTGCCCTGCGTTCATCACGTTCAATTTTGCTCAAAGTAGATTGGTCTATGTCAAGCAAAGCCGCAAGTTTACGCAAAGGCATTCCTGCATCTTCCCGTAACTTCCTGATTTGTGTTCCGATACTGTCTAAATTCTGCATAGAAATAAATGTTCTTGATAAATTATGTCCAAATGTAAGATTGATTTTTGAAACTACCAAGTAAAGTCAAAGAAAAGTTACTAACACGATTCGTTCTTTTGTAAGCTATGGGTGGTGGGTGGGCTAGGTATAGCTTGGCTCTTTTGGTTTGCGAAGCGTTGGCTTGTATGTCGGGCAAACCAAATGTGCCAAAAGCGGTGGCGAAAATTATTTTTTAAAAGTGCGGTGGGAAAATTTTTAAACTCTTTCGGGTCGGATTTGTGTCTGAGTATAGCGAAATAATATGTCTGTTTTGTCGTGTCTGTTGAAAGTAGCACTGTCTTCCTACGCTTTCCTGTAACGGTTTGAATCTTGGCGAAGTTATGGAAATCGAAGCACAAATGTTTAGTTTTCCACAAAAGTTCAATCGAAGAACTGCCGTTGAATTTAGCACTAAACCTTCATTTTGTCACACTGCTGTTACGTGCTGCCCTTTTTGTCTATCATTTTTGAACTTGTCATTTTTTTTATAAAATATGTGCAATTTTAAAAGAACATGTTTTACCAAAAAACCGTAAGTAATTCCTAAAAACATTGCCACAATTACATCTGACGGATAATGTACTCCGTTGTAAATTCTGCTGTAACAAACTAAAAATGCCCAAATAATTAAAGTGAGTTTTAACCAATTGTACTTTGATGGTAAAAGCAAAATAAGAAATGTTGCCAATCCAAAGGCATTGGTTGAATATGAAGAAATAAATCCGTATTCTCCACCTTTTCCCGCTTGGCTTAAGTGTATTATATTTTCAAGTGAAGGCTCGTGTGATGGGCGAAGTCTTTTTACCAAGTTTTTAATTAAGTGAGATGCTGTTTGGTCACAAAGTGTAATTAATAAAGCAATAGCCGTAAATATGTAGAAGTTTTGCCTTTTATACTCTCGGATAATTACAACTGCTAAAAATAAATAAAATGGCAATCAAAACAATTTATCACTCGCCCAATACATAATTGGGTCAAAGAAAGTATTGTGTTTTCCGTTGAGAAACAGGAATAATTGCGTGTCTATTTCTTTTAATTGTCTTAACATTGTATGATTTCATTGTTAGGTTTTAGCAAAATTAATTTTGCTTCTTTCAGGTTTTCTTTGTTTTGTTCAATAAATAATTTTAGTTTTTCTTGCTTATCTATAAGCTCCAAACAAACTGGATTTTGGCTTGGTGGAATTTCTGAAATATTATTACTTACTTTTTCATTGTTTAAATATCCTGCTTTTGCTATAAAAATGTTGGCTTGTTCAATGTTCAAATCTTTAGCTTTTTTTAGCAAATGTTGTCCTAAATTATTATACCATAAGTTTTGCCAAAAGCTAAGATTTATGACTTTTTGCCCGTAACTGAAATAAATTCTCAATACACTAATATTTTCAAAATTCATATTATTCAATTTAAAGTTCATTTAATCGTTTCCCTTCGTGATTTGAGTAACGTTGATGTTTGGCTTCTCCAATTACTTGTCGTCCGTAAATGCTGTTATGTCCTGAAAGCAAATACGAAACAATACAAGCAATGGAAACATAGACACCACATTCTGCACCAAAAAGTTCAATTGCCATAATGCTACACGCAATAGGCGTATTGGTTGCTCCTGCAAAAACAGCTACAAATCCCATTCCTGCCAAAAGTCCTGTTGGTAGGGGAATAAAGAGACTTAACGCATTGCCTAATGTTGCTCCTATAAAAAACAAAGGTGTTACTTCTCCACCTTTAAATCCTGCCGAAAGTGTTATAATAGTTAATGCCATTTTTATAGCAAAATCATAGGCTGGTAATTGCTGGTCAAAAGACTGAACAATTGTCGGAATGCCCAAACCAATATATTTTGTTGTGCCGATTACCCAAACTATAAAAGCCACAATAATTCCACCTACAAAAGGTCTTAATGGTGGATATGAAATTTTTGACTTGAAAATATTGCCTGTCTTATGAATAACTTTGCTAAAAGTTGAAGCACACAAACCAAAAAATATTCCTGCAAGAATTGCATAAATGATGTTGATAAATGAAATGTCTGGAATTGAGTTGATGTGATAATGGGTATGAGGTGTTTGCCAAAGTTTGGTTACAATATCTGCAATAACTGCGGTAATGAATGCAGGAAATAGAGCATTATATCTAATGCGACCTATAAGAAAAAATTCTATTGCAAAAATTGCTCCGGCAAGAGGTGTCCCGAATACAGAACCAAAACCACCTGCAACTGCTGATATAATTAAAATTTTTCTGTCTGAAGGTGAAAGCTTAAAAGGTTTGCTAAATTGGTCTGCAATAGAACCTGCCATTTGCAAAGCCGTTCCTTCTCGTCCTGCCGAACCACCAAAAAAATGGGTCGCAATAGTGCCTAGGTAAACAAACGGAGCCATTCGGAACGGGATAACTTGTTTAGGTTCGTGAATGGTATCAATCAATAAATTGTTTCCTGCTTCTACATCTTTACCAAAGTAATAATAGAGTAATCCGATAAGAAAACCGCCAATTGGCAATAATGCAATGAGCCATAAATGATTTTCTCTAAAATCTGTTGCCCAATTCAAAGATTGAAGAAAGCCTGCCGAAGCAGAGCCAATTAAAACTCCAATAAATGAACAGATTAATATCCATTTAAAGATATATGGAAGTGAAGGATATTTCCTGAAAAAAAGTTTGATTTGAAAAACTAACTTTTCGCTAATAGACTTTTGTTTATTTTTGGGCATAATTCTCCTGATTAAATTGTTATACTTAATTAATCAGGCGTCATCAGCTTTTATAAAGCGGTTGGGTAAGGAAGAACACCATTTTCTTTTTTGTCTGTGGCAAAGATATAAATTTATTTTCAATTTTCAGTCTGTCGATTGCCGGTTTTTGGTTAGCGGATGGTTTGGTAGGGTTGCACGTAACGGTTTGTCGCTTTGCGAGGTTGCGGACTAAATAAGCCTACACTTTTAGTGTTATTACTGAACTTCAAAAATAAACCAAAACTTTAAATTATACACTTACCCCGCAATCTTGCAAAACGCTTGTTGGCAGAAGATTTGAATTTTCGTTTCTATTTTCACGTTTCATTTAGTTTTTCAATTCTTGTCAAGTATCTATTTTATTGTTGCGGTTGTCTATTTCAGTTTGGCGGTTGTCTTATTTACTTTTGCACAAGGTTTGTTCACTTTGTCCAATGTCTTGTTTACTTTTATCAATACCTTATCTATTTTGTCCAATGCCTTGTTCGATTTAGACAAAGGTTGTTTCATTATAGTAACAACAAAAATAATAGCAGTTTTAGCGAAGCCAAAACTGCTATTTGTTTAATCTGGTTTTACAGTAATTGTAATTTCTTCATTGAATTTGTATTCGCCTTTTTTGTAAACTTCTTTATTGGCTAAAACAATTTCATATGTATAAATGTCTTTTGGTAATTCAAAAACGCATTCTTTTCCGTCTTTTTGGATAACCATTTCTTTTTTAATAGTGTTATCTTCTTCGTCTTTACCGCTAATAATAAGGTTATACTAAAATTTTTGTGATGTAAATTTACAAAGAAAAGATATTCAAGATGGATTTTATTGATTTTTTACGAGAAATGTTAGGTATTACCTCTGATTTTGCTATTACTTCTATTGAGAAAGATGAAGAAAACAAATTTATTAAAATACATTTACGCTACTTA
>JACXVH010000120.1 GCA_014763515.1 Flavobacteriaceae bacterium | reverse complement strand
TCCCGATTTTTTTTCTGACAAAAATATTTATGTAAACGGAATGTTTAACGGTTATGCAAAAACAGATGAATATAAACTAGATTACAATAAAGAAAAGGGCATTTACGAAAAAGCTATATTAGCCAAACAAGGTTATACTAATTATCAATATGTAATTGCTGATAAAAATGGAGTTATAGATTTTAAAGAAGCTATTGATGGTAATTTTTACCAAACTGAAAACATTTATACAACATTAGTTTATTACAGAGGCAACAACGACCGTTATGACAGAGTAATTGGAAGAGCAAGTATAAACAGTGAACTTATACGCAACTAAATGAGCAGAAAAGATTCAAAATACAGAGGAACCGAATGCTTAAATTGTAGAACTCCTCTCAGTATTAGTGAAAAATATTGTCATTATTGCGGACAATTAAATTCGACAAAGAGAATAACGCTTTCCGATTTTATTGAAGAGTTTTTTGCTAATTTTTACGCTTATGATTCTAAGTTAAGAAATTCTATTATTTCAATTTTTACAAGGCCTGGAGTCCTAGCGAAACGTTTTAATAATGGAGAAAGAACAAATTTTGCCAATCCATTTAGATTATTTTTAAGTGTATCTATTTTACTTTTTATTTCCTTCAATTTAACCAAAGGAAATTACAAAGAACCTACTAACCAAAATGAGATTGAGAAAACAATTAATGATAGTGTAACGACAAAAACAACTTTTCTAGGTCAAAGTAAAACACAAAAAATTAAAGACTTACACACCGATTCTATTTACTCAGAAAAAACATTAGAAGACAATTGTCAAAATTCATTCAAATTAATAAAATATAAAATACTTAGCTTCAGGAATTTTTACAACAAAAACTCAAATCTTTCAACTGAAAAAGCTTTAGAAACACTTAAATTCAAAAAAGATCGATTAAACAAATTTCTGTACTCAAAAGCTAAAACCTTTAAATCTAACGAAATTGAAGATGAAATTTTAGACTATTTCTACGAAAAACTTCCATTCTTAATCTTTTTATCCTTACCATTTATTACAATAATATTCTGGTTAGTTTTTTATAAAAAAGAACTCAATTACACAGAGCATTTAATATTTGTTTACACGTTCTATACTTTTGTATTTATGTGTTTCATACTCTTTAATATTGTAGGGCTTTTTAGCGACTATTTATATGATACTGTAAGTATGTTATTTTTTTTAATAATATTCCCCTACTATTTATACCGTTCTTTAAGAAATTTTTATCAGTTTAGTCGTTGGATTACAATATTTAAATTACTAATTTTACATCCGTTGTTTGCAATAGCTTTTCTTTTCGTAACATTTATTGCATTTATACTAGGCGTAATTATAAAATAATGGTAACACAAATTACAAAAGGCATAAAAATTTCTGTTTCTACTAGTTTTGAAGGCACTTACTTTAAAAACTACAAGATTCACTATGCTTTTAGTTACCAAATAACAATTGAAAATCAAAGTAAAGATTCAGTTCAATTAACCTCAAGACATTGGGAAATTTTCGACGCACTCAATAACAATGAAATAGTTGATGGCGAAGGTGTTGTGGGGAAAAAACCAGTAATCAAACCCGGTGATAAACACGTTTATAACTCGGGTTGTTTGTTAGCTTCTCCAATAGGAGCAATGAAAGGTCATTATAACATGATTAATTTCACTTCTACAAAAAGTTTTCAAGTTGTTATCCCAACATTTAAGTTAAGTGCTCCTTTTGCGCTTAATTAGTTTACTTGCAAAAATTTACTCAGTTACTTTTATTACTAAAAAAACTATATTTTTTTAGTAAATTTGTACATCAAAATTATATAATTCTTAATTTACAATATTATGTCTAAAGGATTTTTTAATGTTCCTAAAGCGGTAAACGAACCTGTAAAGTCATATGCTCCTGGAACTCCTGAAAGAGAACAAGTTTTAGCAGCTTACCGTAAAATGTGGAACGAACAAATAGATGTTCCATTATACATAGGAGGTGAAGAAATAAGAACTGGAAACACACAAAACATGTCAGCTCCACATGATCATCAACACATTGTGGGAAAATATCATTTAGCTGATAAATCGCATGTTGAAAAAGCAATTGCTACTGCATTAGAAGCTAGAAAAAAATGGTCAAAAATGTCTTGGGAAAATCGTGCTGCAATTTTCTTAAAAGCCGCAGAATTAATTGCTGGTCCATACAGTTTGGAACAGACTTGAGCACAGACCTTTAGAAGGTTTTATTTATGCAATTACGCCTTTTAACTTTACGGCAATTGCTGCTAATTTACCTTCAAGCGCAGCCATGATGGGTAATGTTGTAGTTTGGAAACCAAGTGACAGTCAAATTTTCTCTGCAAAAGTAATTGTAGATATTTTTAAAGAAGCTGGCTTACCAGATGGCGTTATCAATGTTATATATGGAGATCCAGTAATGGTTACAGATACTTTATTAGCAAGTCCAGATTTTGCTGGCTTACATTTCACAGGATCCACTCATGTTTTCAAAGATTTATGGGCAAAAATTGGAACTAACATTCACAATTACAAAACATACCCAAGAATTGTAGGAGAAACTGGTGGAAAAGATTTCATCTTAGCTCATCCATCTGCAAATGTTAAACAAGTAGTTACAGGAATTGTTCGTGGGGCATTTGAATTCCAAGGACAAAAATGTAGTGCTGCTTCTCGTGTTTATATTCCAAGTAGTTTATGGCCAGCTGTTAAAGCTCAATTAGAAACTGATGTTAATTCTATGAAAATGGGTTCACCAGAAGATATGTCTAATTTCTTTACAGCAGTAATTCATGAAGGCTCATTTAATAAATTAGCTTCTTATATTGATCAAGCGAAACAAGATGCTGATGCTGAAATCATTTTAGGTGGAGGTTACGACAAATCTAAAGGATGGTTCATTGAACCTACAGTAATTGTTACTACAAATCCTAAATACAAAACAATGGAAACTGAACTTTTCGGTCCAGTTGTAACTATTTATGTTTATGAAGATTCTAAATGGAATGAAACTTTAGAATTAATTGATACTACATCTGAATATGCATTAACAGGTGCTGTTTTTAGCACTGACAGATATGCTATTGAAGAAGCTACAATTGCACTTGAAAATAGTGCTGGTAATTTCTATGTAAACGATAAACCAACGGGTGCTGTTGTCGGAAACCAGCCTTTTGGAGGTGCTAGAGCTTCTGGAACAAACGATAAAGCTGGATCTATGTTAAATTTATTACGTTGGGTTTCTCCACGTACAATAAAAGAAACTTTTGTAACTCCTGAAGATTATCGTTATCCATTTTTAGGGTAAATAAAAAATATACTTATTTAAAAAGCAGAGTTGAAAAATTTCAACTCTGCTTTTTTATTAATTTAATCGATAATTTTTAGCATTTTATCGATTTTTACTTAAAAAATTTCTAATAATAAATTTTTTCATAAATTGTATTGCGAATATATTATGCGTGCATAATAAATTAACCTGTTATTTATGAAAAAAATTACACTATTACTATTAACTTTTATAAGTTGTTTAATCTTTGCTCAAGAACAAGAATATGATTCTAAAAAACTATTTGAATTAGTAAAAGACATTTCAAAAACTAAAATTATTTACGATCGTGTTTCACCAGTTGCTGATTTAACAAATGGAAGTGATAAAACTTTAAATTCAGTTTTATATAAACAAGCCTTCTATGAGATTCAACGTGCCGATTATTTAAATAGATTACCAAATTTAGAATTATTAGAAATTGAAACAGAGAAAGGATTTTCAAATAATATAATTCCTATTTCTATTTTAATAAGTGAATTTGAAAAATTAAAACCCGAAGTAAAAGATCAAAATTTACTACAATTAAATAGTAATAATCAATTTGTACCAACTTCATCAAGTTTTAATTATTTTAATGAGTACAAAATTGGTCTTGCATCTCCACTAATTAAAGAAATTAAAGGCAAGATAGTAACTTTTAAATTAGATAATCAATTAATTTTTAATACCACACAAAATTCTATCCAAAAAATTGAAGCAAATTTCAACAATCAAGGTTTTCAATTACTTCAAAAAAATAAGAATATTACTATTGATTTTGGCTCAATTGGTGAGAAAGAAATAGAATTTAAAATTTCCCTTTCAAATGGAAACGTTTATAAAAACAAAGTGATTTTTAAAATAAAAGAGAAAGCACAAAACTTAGATTATTCTAAAAACATTTCAAAAGTTGCACCATCTACCATAAGTCCGTTAACAACTATAACCTCAAGTTTAACTTATCAAGGATATGCTGAATCTGCCGCTCATGCAGGTGTAGGTGAATTTCAAATCTATTATGATAATGAAGCCGGTTTATTAGATAAAATAATTTTAGTTTGTGATGGATTTGATCCTGCTGATGGTAGGGATGTGAATTCAATTTATAACTTACTAAACTATGGAAATCCTGTTCAAAATTTAGGTAACAATGTTAGAGATCTTGGTTACGATGTTGTAGTATTAAACTTTCCACAATACACAAGACCTGATGGAGTAACAAATATTGATGGTGGAGTTGATTACATTCAACGTAATGCACGAGTAATGATGGAATTAATCAATTACTTAAATGCAAACAAAGTAGGCAATCAAGAACTGGTAATTATTGGTCCAAGCATGGGAGGATTAATATCTAGATATGCATTACGTTATATGGAAATGAACGGAATGGATCATCATACAAGATTGTGGTTATCATTCGATTCTCCTCATTTAGGTGCCAATGTTCCAATTGGTATGCAACACATGTTCAACTATATAGCTTATGATGGAGATATTGCTGATTTAACAGTAAGAGCAATTGTAGATTCTATGCTAAAAAGTCCAGCTGCAAGAGAAATGTTAATAGATCATTTTGAAGGACACTTACTTGGTGGAAGTTTAACTGATTTTGACCAAGCTTCTGCTGCAAAATTACCTACAGGACATCCAACTCATAGAAATGTTTTTCAAACAGAATTGAACACGATGGGCTTTCCACAAAATTGTAGAAAAATTGCAATATCTAATGGCGCAAATAATGGAGCCATGACAGGTTCTCCCGGACTTGCTATTTTATCTAATCTTGATGTTCCTGATAGTTCAGGTTTTACTAGAGCATTATTAGATTTAAATTTCACTCCCGCTGCTAACGGAGACATTAGAGTAAGTCGTGTAAGAAAGCAAGCTTGGACATTCTTTTGGTTAACCATAGGAACAGGACAAACAAATGCGCGTTCTTTTTCATACACAGCTGGTTTAGACTCGGCTCCTGGTGGTTTGTTTAACTTAGAAAGTTTAGCTGCAGATGCAGGTCCAAATCCTACTTTAACTAGGTTCTTAAATGCTATGACCTTGAAAAAATTTGACTTCATACCGACAAGAAGTTCAGTAGCTGTAACAAGTACTAATGATTGGTATGCTTCAATAAATACAAGTAGTAGTAGTCCATTCGATGCTTTTTATATGCCAACAGCAAGTGAAGATCACGTAACCTTAACAAATTCAAACGTGACATTTGCAATGGATGAAATTGTAAATAATATACAATTAAAATGTCCTAATACTACAACTTGGAACGGAAGTTCATGGAGCAATGGTTTACCAAATGAAGATACTCAAGTAGTCTTTACAGGTAATTATACTTCATCATCTGATATTGATGCATGTTCTATAACTATTAATGGTAATGCTATTGTAGAGTTTTTACCAACTCATGATTTAACCGTAAGAGGCGGCATAAACATTGCTACCACGGCTCAATTAGTTATGAATGACGACGCTAATATTTATCAAATAGAGGAAATTGCAAATAGCGGAAAAGCACAAATGAAAAGAAATATAACCACTAAAAGGTTGAACTATACTGCTTGGTCTTCTCCTGTAACAAATCAAAACTTAAAAGCCTTTTCTCCTGGTACACTCGATAATAGATTTTACGAATATATACCTACGGGAACTACAACTCCCACAGCATACAATAGTGTAGATCCTAATACAAATAATTTTACAGTTGCAAAAGGTTACATGATTAGAGCGGGAAATGCAACTCCTTCGACTCTAACTTCATGGACAGGTTCATTTTTAGGAACTCCTCAGAATGGAAGAATTAATTCTAACACTATAAATGGCGGAGTTAATCTAGGTTACAACTTGGTTGGAAACCCTTATCCGTCACCTATAAATATTCAAGAGTTAATTGAAGGAAATATAAACACAATTGATGGTACTTTATATTTTTGGACAAATACTAATGATCCATCTGGCGGAATTTATCCTTTAAATAATTTTGCGACTCGCAACTTAACCGGTGGAACAGCAGCCGTAAATGGAAGCGTAATTCCAGATACATTTGTACAAACAGGACAAGGTTTCTATGTAAATTCATTGGCAACAGGACCTATGTATTTTACGAATAGTATGCGAAATAAAATAAGTAACAATCAATTTATAAATAAGATTGCTGCTACAAATAAAGAAACTTCAATTGATAATGATAAATTTTGGCTAAACTTAAAACAAGGAGAGTCTCCACAAAATGAGATTCTTGTTGGCTATGTCCAAAATGCAACAAATGAAGTGGATTTTGGTTATGATGGAAAATTGTTTAACAACGGTTCAGCTTCAATAAGTTCTTTAATTAAAAATGAAGAATTTGTAATTCAAGGTCGTTCTTTCCCTTTTGATAGTGAAGATAAAATTTCATTAGGTTTCAAAACGAATACTAAAGGAATGTTCACAATTTCTTTGTCTAAAACTGAGGGTACATTTTCAAATGAACAAGCCATTTACTTAAAAGATAAATTAACAGGAAGCATTACTAATTTAAAAGATTTTACTTATAGTTTTATTGCAAACGAAGGTGTAGATAATACCCGCTTTGAAATCGTTTACAAAAAAGCAACTCCAAATTCTACTGTATCAGATAATCAAATTTTGGTATATTCACAGTCAAACACTATTCTATTCAACAGTAGTAAGAACAAAATTAAAAATATTGAAATTTTTGACATTCAAGGAAGATTGTTATTTCAAAAATCGGATATTGACAATACAAAATTTGAAAGTACTAGTTTAATAAAAACAAACGCCGTAATCTTAATTTCTATTACCGACGAAAACAATATTAAAACAAAGACGAAAATGATTTTTTAATAAAAAGAGCCCTTTTAAAAGGGCTTTTTTTATTTTTTATATTTAACTGGCAAATAGACTACTTTTTTGGTTTCAAAAAACTCATCTTTAAAAAAATCAGATAAATTATACAATTGTACATTTTTATAAATAGATAATTCTTCTGTTAAGTCACCTCCTTTTAAATAAAAAATTCCGTTTTTAAAC
>JACXVH010000119.1 GCA_014763515.1 Flavobacteriaceae bacterium | reverse complement strand
CCTTCTAAAGTAGCACTTAAATTTTGTAATAATTCCGTTAATTTTTCTGCATATGGACGCATAGCAGTAATAGCATCTTGTGCTCTTTTCAATTTTGCAGCAGAAACCATTTTCATCGCCGATGTAATTTGCATCGTTGATTGAACGGAACTAATTCTATTTCTAATTTCCTTTAAGTTTGCCATTTCGTTAGTATTAAGATAAAAGTATTAAGTACAAAGACATCTTAATTCTTCATACTTAATACTTAATACTATTATTAATATTTTGCAGAAATTTCTTTTGACACTTTTTCTAAAACGTCAGTAACAGCATCGTCAATTTTACCAGCTTTAATAGCATCTAATGTGTCTCTGTGTTTTGCGTTTAAGAAAGCTAAGAAATCTTTTTCAAATTCTTTTACTTTGTTAACAGGTACATTTCTTAATAAGTTTTTAGAACCTGCATAGATAATTGCAACTTGATCTTCAACTGTGTAAGGATCATTTACAGCTTGTTTTAAGATTTCTACGTTACGTTTACCTTTTTCAATTACATTCATTGTAGCGGCATCTAAATCAGAACCGAATTTAGCGAAAGCTTCAAGCTCACGGTATTGTGCTTGGTCTAATTTTAATGTACCTGCAACTTTTTTCATTGATTTAATTTGAGCAGAACCTCCAACACGAGATACAGAAATACCTACGTTAATTGCTGGACGTACACCTGAGTTGAATAAATCTGACTCTAAGAAAATCTGACCATCAGTAATCGAAATTACGTTTGTTGGAATATATGCAGAAACGTCACCTGCTTGAGTTTCGATGATTGGTAATGCTGTTAATGAACCACCACCTTTAACAATTGGTCTTAAAGATTCTGGTAAATCGTTCATATTTTTAGCGATTTCATCATCTGCAATAACTTTAGCAGCACGCTCTAATAATCTTGAGTGTAAGTAGAAAACGTCTCCAGGGTATGCTTCACGTCCTGGTGGTCTTCTTAATAATAATGACACCTCACGATAAGCAACTGCTTGTTTAGATAGATCATCATAAACAATTAGTGCAGGACGACCTGTATCACGGAAATACTCACCAATAGCAGCACCAGCGAATGGAGCGTAAACTTGCATTGGAGCAGGGTCAGAAGCATTTGCAGCAACAATAACTGTATAAGCCATTGCACCTTTATCTTCTAACGTTTTAGCAATAGCAGCAACTGTAGATGCTTTTTGTCCTACTGCAACATATATACAGAATACTGGTTTACCAGCATCGTAAAACTCTTTTTGATTTAAGATAGTATCGATACAAACTGTAGTTTTACCAGTTTGACGGTCACCAATAACTAACTCACGTTGTCCTCTACCTACAGGAATCATAGCATCAACCGCTTTAATACCTGTTTGTAATGGTTCGTTTACTGGTTGACGGAAGATAACTCCAGGAGCTTTACGCTCTAAAGGCATCTCGTATAAATCACCACCGATTGGACCTTTACCATCGATTGGTAAACCTAAAGTATCAACTACACGACCAACCATTTGCTCACCAACTTTTAATGACGCAATACGTTGTGTTCTTTTTACAGTTGAGCCTTCTTTAATACCTGTTGAAGGACCTAACAATACTACCCCAACATTATCTTCTTCTAAGTTCAATACGATTGCTTCTAATCCATTTTCAAATTGAACTAATTCACCATATTGTGCATTAGATAATCCGTAAACACGAGCAATACCGTCACCTACTTGAAGTACGGTTCCAACTTCTTCTAAAGTAGCACCAGATTGAAAATCTGATAATTGTTTTTTTAATATTGCTGATATTTCAGCAGGTTTAATTTCAGCCATCTTGTTATATTATTTTAACACTAGCGTGCGCTTGATATTAATTAGTAAATTCTCTTTTTAATTGTTGTAATTTATTAGCAACAGAAGCATTGTATTGCTTGTCGCCAATTCTCAAAATAAAACCTCCAATTATCGAATCGTCAACAATATTTAAAATAGTTATATTCTTGCTTGAAAATTCTTTAATTTTTGATAATACTTTTGTTTCCAGTTCACCTGTTAATGGAACTGCTGTTGTAACAATTGCATTTTCAATATTGTTTGCCTCATTATATAAAGCTTGAAATTGCGTTGCAATAGCTGGTAAAATTTCAAATCTTTTGTTGTCTAAAAGTAATTGAAATAAACCCTTTGTTTCATTTTGTGAAGAAGAAAATATCTCAGTTAAAGCATTATATTTAGTTTGTCCTTTAACAACAGGATTTTCTAAGAAATTTCTCAATTCTCTCGATTCCTTTACTGATAAAAGTACACTATTCATATCAGAAAGTACTTTATCTGCGTTGTTGTTTATCTGAGCAAGATCTAAAATTGCTTTTGCGTATCGTACAGCTGCTCTACTTTCTGCCATGATTAATTTAATTTTGCATCACCTAACATTTTCTCAACTAATTTAGTTTGAGCTTCTTTGTTAGCTAATTCTTCTTTTAATAATTTTTCAGCAATACCAATAGAAAGTGTCGAAACCTGAGATTTCAATTCTGTCATTGCAGCATTTTTTTCGCTTTCGATTGTGGCTTTTGCTTGAGCAATCATTTTTTCACCTTGAGTTTGCGCTTCATTTTTAGCTTCAGCAATCATTTTCTCTTTAATTTCACGAGCTTCTTTTAACATAGTGTCTCTTTCAGCACGAGCTTCAGCTAATAACTTTTCGTTATCTGCCTTTAAATTTGCTAAGTCTTTTTTGGCATTTTCAGCTGCCATTAAAGCGTTTTCAATACCTTCTTCGCGAGCTGCTAAAGCTGCTAAAATAGGTTTCCAAGCGAATTTAGCTAATAATACAATTAAGATTACTAATATAATTGCTTGCCAAAAAAACAAACCGTATGAAAAATCATTAAATAATTTATCCATTGTATATTTAAAATATTAAGGTATATTCAAATTTGTTTAACAAAACAAGACCTGTAACCAACCGTTACAGGTAACTTGTTTCTTTTTAATTAAGCTCCTAAGATTAAAGCACCGAATGCTAAACCTTCTAATAACGCACCGATGATAATCATCGCTGTTTGGATTTTACCAGCAGCTTCTGGCTGACGAGCAATAGCGTCCATTGCCGAACCACCAATTTTACCTAAACCTAAACCAGCTCCGATAACGATTAAACCAGCACCTACTAAATTTGGAATTGTCATGATAATTGATTTATATAATTAAACAAAAATTCAAAAAAATTACACTATAGAATTGTCATATTCTCCTAAAACATCTTCAGAGTGGTGTTCATCATGGTGATGATCTTGAACCGCCATACCAATAAATAATGATGATAACATAGTGAAGATAAATGCTTGTAAGAACGCAACTAATAATTCTATAATCGAAATAAATAATGTTAAAGCTAATGAAGTTCCTATTGCTCCACCTGTAGATAATTGTTCTTTCATTAAGAAAACAATCGCAATTAACCCCATAACTACAGTGTGACCTGCTGTAATGTTTGCGAATAAACGAATCATCAATGAGAAAGGTTTAGTGAACATACCTAAAACTTCAATAGGAGCTAATATAATTTTCATTGGAACCGGTACACCTGGCATCCAAAATATGTGTCCCCAATAATCTTTATTTGCACTAAATTGCGTTATAAAGAATGTAAATAAAGCTAAGCATAAAGTAACTGTAATGTTACCAGTAACATTAATTCCTAGAGGTGTTAATCCGATTAAGTTTAATAACCAAATTAGGAAGAAAACCGTTAACAAAAACGGCATGAATTTTTTGTATTTTTTCTCACCTATGTTTGGACGAGCAATTTCATCTCTAACGTAAATTACAAGTGGTTCTAGAACACGACTAAATCCTTTTGGTAGGCTATTTGGTCCATTTTTGTATGTTTTAGCTAAAGAAGTAAACATTACAAATAATAAAATAGCTGTAATTAAAAGTGAGAAAACATTTTTAGTAATTGAAAAGTTGATTGGTTTTTCAACTGTTGGGTGATGATGTTCGTCTAATTTTAAATCACCAGTAGCATCTGTTTTATAAATTTTACCGTGATGTAATACGTAAAATTGACCATCTTTTTCTACTGTAGTTTCACCATGGTGAAACTCAGAAGCTGAAAACACTTTTAGACCGTTATCAATTAAAATAACTGGTAAAGCAAAACCATAGTGTTTGTTTTCTGCCTCATCAGCAAAAAAAGTGAAATAATAATCATCTTTTAAGTGATGTGCAATATGCTCATTAATTACCTCTTTTGGAGATAAACTTTCATGACCTTCTGCTACTTCATGAGTTGCATGTTCTTCATGAACTTCATGACTTTCAACTTTTATACTATCTACAGTATCTGAAGCTAAAGCATTTGAAGCAGTAAAAACCAGCATTAAAGCTGCTAAAATTGATAGTGGTTTTCTCAGAATCACAATTAAATAATTTGTATGGTTCTTAAAAATTTTTGCAAAAGTACAACTTTAATTAAAATTCCAAGTTAGAATATCTTTTTTTTTTGCTGATTTGTTATACAAATTTACTTTTTACTGTTTTTTTGTAGTAGAACGGCTGTAAAATAGACGTCTAAGCAAAGAAATGATAAAAAGATAATGATAAAATAGAGCTTGTTTGAAATCGTTTTCGTTTGCTCGGTAATCGTTAAAGAATAGAACAAATAAACTAAAATATTTTTAATTGTGAGTGTAACAAGGAAAATGAAGCCGAGTTGGTCTGATTTTTTTGTATAAAAAATAGAAATTAATAGTAAAAAAAAGGTCAAAATTGTCTCGAAAAAAAACACTTTTTGTGCAAAACTTAACTCTAAATTATCACCTGAAATAATGTAAAAAAGTGCATTGCATATTATCAAAAAAAGAATGGGGAATAAAATTTTTTGGTCTTTTAGTATAGAGAAGTTATTCATTATCTTCTTTGCTAATTTGTTGTACTTTTTTAATGACTAAATATAAAGCCAAAAACACTCCGAAGAGTGTTAATGCTTGTTTTAAATATGCCATCCACTTGCTAGGCTGTTTTTTCGGATTGTTCATGTGGCAATTTTTTTAATTGGCTTTTCATTACACATGTAGCTTCAAAATTTGCACCAGGTTCTACAGCTAATTTTCCAACGACAACGTCGCCTTTAATGTGAGCAGTAGATTTTACACTCAACAATTCTACAACTTCTAATTTTCCAGAAAATTTACCTTCGATATCAATGTTTTTACATGTAATATCGCCCTGCACTTCTCCAGATGGTCCGATAACTAACTTACCAGAAGAATTATAATTCCCTATTAAAACGCCATCTAGTCTAAAATCGGCTTTAGATTGAATGTTACCTTTAATAATAGTTCCTTCAACAATTCTGTTTGTTTTGCCAAGAGCACTTTCTTTGGTTTTTGTTTTGTCAAACATAGTTTTAGGTTTTTGGGGTTATTTATTTTTTATAAGCCAATCTTCAAATTGTTTTTTGGCTTGTACAATAATGTAATTCTCTGTTGAAATGGAATAAGCAGTATCTTTTATTTTGTAATCTTTGTATTCTTTTAATAGTGTTAAAGCTGCGTTTGCTGATTCTTTAGAAAGGAAACCATGAACTACGACAAAATCATTTTCTAAGTTGTATAAATCTACAGAGACTTTCAAGTCGGTATTATGACTGTCTTCTATATATTTATCTAACACTTTTGTAAGTTTCTCATAATTTTCTCCTTCAGCATAAGCTTTAGGGAAGATTAGTTTCCAACTTCTTTTGTCTTCATTTGTAAATTCTAAAGCCTCTAATTTCGGAACATCGTTGTCTAAAATTTCTTGAGCTTGTTTTCCCTCTTCATTGTTTGGATAAGTTAATGCGACATAATTTAGTGCCGATTTGTAACTTTCTAAACCATTAGTTCTAGCTAATACTTTTGCTTTTAATAATTCATATTTTGGCATCATTTCATCACCAAAATAGTCTATGGTTTTTTGATTAACTTCTGTATATGTAAATCGAATATCTCCTGATTCATATTTTTTATAAAGTTTATTGAAATATAATTCAGGGTTTTCATCTTCTTCTAGAGCAGTCGTTGGGTTTTGTACAATTTGAGCATAGCGACTATCTGGGTAATTTGTAATAATATCGTTTTTATAGACTAAAGCTTTATCAGATTTCAAAATCTCATAAATTTTAAACAAATTATATTTAGCTGGAAGAATTAAGCGTTCTTCAGGGTTGTTTTGCAATAATTGTTCTAATCTATTTGCTGCTAACTCATATTCTTTGAACTTTTCTTTGTAAATAAGTCCAAGTTGATAATAAGCATCATTTCGGTCTCTACCTAAGCTATCTATGATTTTTTGGTCTGTTGGTAACTGACTAATGTAAAAATCGGTTGTGTAGGCTGGGTTTTCAACCAATTCTTCTTTTTCTTCGCTGATGGTATCATTGTCTGCAAAATCGTTATCAGAGAAATCTCCTCCGCCTTTAATTTGTCTCCAATTTTCTTTGTATTTTCTATTGCCCCATTTTTTCTTGAATTCTATTTTTCCATAGCTTACAGTTGAAGGATTATAAAAATAGAAATTACTATTTGATGCCAAGTCATTTCCGCCCATCGGAGGAAGCATTCCTTGCATTTTAACAGCATTTGGGTTTGGATTGAAGTTTGGGTTTGGTTTGTTCCCTCCAGCTAAGTTTGCCTGTTTATTTGCTTCTTTTTCTGCCTTTTCAGCTGCTATTTTAGCCTTTTTTTCGTCTTCTTTTTTTAGTTTTACGATATAGTTTTCGAAATAAGTTTTTCTGCCTTCATCTGTCATTGCAACTATTGAAAGTATGCTATCATTTTGTTTCGCTATATCTTCGTAATAAATAACATCTACAAGATTGTCTCTTTTCTTTTTAATTTTTCGATATTCTCTTGTTTTGTCATTTAATTTTGAAAGTGTACTATCATAATACATGCCGGCTATTTTATATTCGGCATTTCTAAAATCGATCTCAGCTATATTTCTATAGTTTGATGCTACTAAATATTGA
The DNA here is from genome assembly GCA_014763515.1 of Flavobacteriaceae bacterium. GTDB lineage: Bacteria > Bacteroidota > Bacteroidia > Flavobacteriales > Flavobacteriaceae > Flavobacterium. The sequence goes on along the minus strand of JACXVH010000119.1, from coordinate 2,570 downwards.
TCTTGAGCTTGTAGTTTATTCGATAAGTTGTAAAATCTCTTTGCTAAAGAATCTTGCTCAAATTTATCGTAAAAAATTCCTTTCTGATGATAAAGAATATTTAAATAAGGTCTGTTTTCTCTATCAGCAATAAGTTTATTGAATTTTTCTAAGAATGCTATAGTGTCTCCATTTTTGTAATCGAATTGGACTGCTTGTTTAGCATGAGCCTGAATAACATATCTACGTGGAGATTTTCTTTTTAAATCGATAACTTCTTGAAAAGTACTAAATGCACTATCGGCATAATTCATTTTTTCGTAAAGTTGCCCTAGTATAAAAGTGTATCTTGCTTTTTCTTCTTTATTTTTTGTAAACTCTTTTGCTATTTTTAGTGTAGCAATAGCGCTGTCTGGATATTCTACATTTAAATAGGCTTGTGTTAGCATGGCGTTTGCGTCTGCTAAATCTTGACCGTCAATTTTTTCGTTATCTAATAACTTCTTTAAGTTTTTGATTGCCGTTTCATTGTTGTCGATACGAATATTTACTTTTTCTCTCCAAACCTTAGCGTGATAAATTTTATCACTATTAGGATATTTATATAAAATATAATTTAAAGCTTCCAATGCAGGAATGAAACGATTGTCGTAATAGCGTGCCTTACCAAGAAGTAAATAAGCTTCATCCATTTGAGGATTTTTTTCAAGTCCGCCTATATTCATTGAATGTTTTTGGATGGCTTTTACTGCTTTTTCTTCGGCTCTTTCAAAGTTTGTATTTTTGGTTTGACCGGGTAAAATGCTTTCTTCTTTGTCGGGCATTCTTTCAATAGGTAAAATATCCCAGAAGTTGTCATTATAAGTAGCAACAAGTTCATTCAGGCCAGTTTCCATGGCTAAATTTCCATTGTATAAGACGTTGTATTCAGTTGTTACTGAATGAAAACTACGATTTAAAAACCTGTCTTTTTTTACAGAACACGCAATAACTGTAAAAACGATAGCGGTTACAAATAAATATTTATAAAGAGTCTTTTTCAAGTTTAAAGTTGTTTAATTCCTTTAACTACAAAACCTTAGTTTTAGTATAAAGAACGGTAAAAATACGTTTCTTTTTCTTATATGAAAAAAAAAGATTTTTTTAAAAGTCTTCTGTATTTTTTAAATCTTTAATTACTTTAAAAGCAATATCTATTTGTTTGTCATGAACGATTACAGTAAATTCATTTGTAGTAGAAATTACTTCGTGTATAATTACACCTTCCCATGCTAATCTTTGAAAAATGTAGTAGAAAACCCCTGGAATTGTAACGTTTACCTGCGGTAATTTTACCGTAATTGATGATAAATCATCTACGCGATGAGTTCTTTTTTCATTTTTAAAGATTTCTTCAACATTTGCAGAGATAGAAGAGCTTACAATAATATTAGATTCGTTTACACCTCTAGATGAGGTATAAAAAAGATCTTTATTTTTATTTACTTCAGATATTAAACGTGCTTGATTTTCTAATAAAGTTTCAGATACTACAAAAGCATAATCTACTAAAGATGAACGTACAGTAATTTCTCCAATATTCTTTAATACTTTCGAAATTTTATGATTTATTCTAAAATCTAGTTCTTCTGACAAACGCTTTAATGCCATTACTACAGCACCTTGTTTTACATCTTTACCTAATTCTTTTTCAATTTCCGGCATCATAATTCTTGCTAAAGAAGTCAGGTTTATAATACCTTGCGAAATAGAATTTAATAAAAAGGGCTTTGTTTTAATGTAGTGTTCAACAACTGAGGAAATTGTTTTCATTTTTTAGTTTCTTGCAAATTTAAGAATAAAAACACATATTGTTATAAAATTAACTTAAAAATAATAAAAAGCATCTGTAAGATGCTCAATGTTATGATTTTGTTTGTTTGTTGTAATTGCGATAATATCAAAACGAATTTCAACATCTAAATCTTTTTTTTCAACATATTCATTTACAGCTTTAACTAAAAGTTGAATTTTTTTAGGTTTTACAAAGTCTTGCGGAAGCCCAAATTCTATACTCGATCTGGTTTTTACCTCTACAATTGCTAATATGTTCCCTTTTTGAGCGATAATATCTATTTCGGCTTTGTCAAAACGCCAATTGGTTTCTAAAATTTTATAGCCTTGCTCTAAAAGAAATTCAACGGCAAGTTCTTCGCCTAATTTTCCTAACTCATTATGTTCAGCCATTATTTCAATTTGTCAATTTTCGATTAGTCAATGTGTCAATCTTATTCAAAACGAAGCTTTACTTCTTTTTCATTCACATCAAATTCAACTTGACTTCCAAGAATTAAAGTGCGATTGTCTTTTTGATGTCCGGCAGGAAAATCGAACGCAATGGGAATGTTATATTCTTTGGTAATTTCATTAATAATTTGCACTTCATTTTGTCCAAATGGAATTTCATTATCATGCATATCGCTCATGCTTCCTACTATAATTCCTTTTACATTGTCGAAATATCCGTTACGTTTTAAATTATACATCATTCTGTCAACATGATATAGATATTCGTCTAAATCTTCAATGAAGAGAATCTTATCTTTTGTATT
>JACXVH010000118.1 GCA_014763515.1 Flavobacteriaceae bacterium | reverse complement strand
ATTTAAGTAGTAATGCAGAATAGAGGATTAATTAAGTTTTTCGCAGTTATTTTTGCTTTGGTATGTATTTACCAATTATCGTTTACATTCGTTGCAAATGGAGTTGAGAAAGACGCAAAAGCTTTTGCAAAAGGAGACTTCAAAAAAGAGGTTGCGTATTTAGATTCAATTTCTAAACAACCAGTTTATCCATTATTTGGATATACTTATGATTTTGTTAGAAATAATCAAATCAACAAAGGTCTTGACTTAGAAGGAGGTATTAACGTAATGTTACAGATCTCTGTTAAAGACATTTTAAAAGGTTTGGCTAATGGATCTAAAAACCCTGCTTTTAACAAAGCTCTTGCAGATGCTAAAGCTAATCAACAAGGAAATCAAGATTATATCGATGCTTTCTTTAATGAGGCGAATAAAGCAAATGTAAAATTATCAGATGTTGAAATTTTTGGTAACAGAAATTTAGAAACTGAAATCAACATGGGTATGACAAATGCTCAAGTTGAACCAATAATCAAAAGAAAAGTTCAAGAGTCTGTAGAATCTGCATTCAAAGTATTACGTGAGCGTATTGATAAATTTGGTGTTACACAACCAAATATTCAATTATTAGGTAGTTCAGGTAGAATTTTAGTAGAATTACCTGGTGCTAAAGACGTTGACCGTATTAAAAAATTATTACAATCAACTGCTCAATTAGAGTTTTGGGAAACTTACAAAAATGATGAAGTATTTCCTTTCTTAATTCAAGCAAATGAAACTTTAAAGAAAACTGAAGTTTCTTCTGATGTTGCTGAAGTTAAAAAAGCATCTGCTTCTGGTATCGATTCTTTATTAACAGATAAAGCAGATACGACTAAAGTTCAAAAAAATCCTTTATTTGATATTTTACAACCTACTCAACAACAAGGTTTTTCAGTTATTGGGTATGCTCAAACTAAAGATACAGCTAAAATCAACTCTTTCTTAAATAGAAGTGATATTCAAGCTTTATTACCAAATAAATTAGCGTTCGTAAGATTCAATTGGGGTAAAGAGAATGAAAAATCTGGAGATGTAGTTGAATTATATGCTATCAAAGGAAATAGAGAAAATAAAGCGCCTTTGAGTGGTGGGGTTATTGTTGAAGCTAGAGATACTTATGATCAAATGGGTAAACCAGCTGTTTCAATGCAAATGAATGGTGCTGGTGCAAAAGTTTGGGAAGAGTTAACCGGTAAAGTTTCTCAACAAGGAAATGCTATCGCAATTGTATTAGATAATATTGTTTACTCTGCACCAGGTGTAAGTAGAGGAGCTATTTCTGGTGGTCAATCAGAAATTTCAGGAAGTTTTACAATTAACGAAACTAAAGACTTAGCTAATATTTTAAGAGCTGGTAAATTACCTGCAGCTGCAGAAATTGTTCAGTCAGATGTTGTTGGTCCATCATTAGGGCAAGAAGCTATTGATAATGGATTAGTTTCATTTATCTTAGGTTTCGCTTTAGTACTTTTATGGATGGTGGTGTATTATGGTAAAGCTGGTTTCTATGCAAACTTAGCATTATTAGTAAATATCTTATTCATCTTCGGAATTTTAGCTTCTTTTGGAGCTGTATTAACATTACCAGGTATCGCAGGTATTGTATTAACAATTGGTATGGCGGTAGATGCTAACGTTATTATTTATGAAAGAGCAAAAGAAGAGTTAGATTCTGGTAAACCAGTAAGTGAAGCAGTTAGTTATGCTTATACATGGAAAGGTGCAATGTCATCAATTGTTGATGCTAACGTTACAACTTTATTAACGGCAATTATCTTATTCGTTTTTGGTACAGGACCAATTAAAGGTTTCGCTACAACATTAATCATTGGTGTAATTACTTCAGTATTTACTGCAGTTTTCATTACAAGATTATTATTAGATTGGAGTTTAACTAAAAATGAAAATATTGCTTTTTCAACATCAATCACTAAAAATTGGTTTAAAAACTTAAACTTCGACTTCTTAGGAAAACGTAAAATTGCTTATACTGTTTCAGGTATTTTAGTAGTATTGAGTTTATTCTCAATCTTTACTAAGGGCTTAAATCAAGGTGTAGACTTCGTAGGAGGAAGAACTTTCCAAGTTCGTTTCGAAAAACCAGTTGTAGCTTCTGAGGTTACAAATGATTTAGTAGCTACTTTTGGAAGTGCTGAAGCAAAAGTTTTTGGTAACGATAATCAGTTGAAAATTACAACTAAATACAAAGTTGACGAAGAAGGAGAAGGAGTAGATAAAGAAGTAAATGAAAAATTATACGAAAGTTTAAAGAAATATTTACCAGCTAATTTAGAGTACAAAGATTTCGTGACTTCTTATGAAGGTAAAAAGTATGGAATTATGCAAGCTTCTAAAGTTTCTGGAACTATTTCTAAAGACATTAAAACAAACTCTATTTGGGCAGTTTTAGGTTCGTTGTTTATTGTTTTTGTTTACTTAATGATTTCGTTCCGTAAATGGCAGTTTGGTCTTGGTGCTGTAGTTGCTGTTGCGCACGACGTTATCATTGTATTAGGTATTTTCTCGTTCTTCTACACTATTTTACCATTCAATATGGAAATTGACCAAGCATTTATTGCTGCGATCTTAACCGTAATTGGTTACTCGTTAAATGATACAGTAATTGTGTTTGACCGTGTAAGAGAGTATTTAGATTATAATTCATCGCCAGATTTCAAAGGTTTAGTAAATAAAGCATTAAACTCTACATTAAGTAGAACTATTAATACTTCAGCTACAACATTAGTGGTATTAGTTGCTATCTTTATTTTAGGAGGTGAAACTATTAGAGGTTTCGTATTTGCAATTTTAGTTGGTATTTTAGTGGGTACTTATTCATCATTATTTGTGGCAACACCAATTATGAATGATACTATGAGTGACAAAGAAGCTAAGAAAATGGCTGAATTTAAAAAAGAAGACTAATTATAGTTTTTATATAAATTAAGAAAGTCCTGAAGTAATTCAGGACTTTTTTTGTATCTTGAGGTTTTAATAAATAGTTAATGCATATTAATATGATTTCAAAATCAATCGAAGATGTTTAAATTAGAAATTTTATTAAAATATTTTGTACAGATGAAAAAGTTTATAATTGTTTTATTCTTAGGCTTGCTAAGTTGTAATTCCAATAATACAGTTGATATATTTCAAAAAGATTTTAAAGAAAATAGATGGTCTAAAAATGATTTAAAACGACTTACATTTTCAATTGAAGAAACGTCTAATTATGATATCGATTTGCATTTAGGGCACATTTATGATTACCAGTTTGATAGTGTTCCTTTGCAAGTTACTTTGTTTAAAGATGAGCAAATTTTGTTTCAAGAAACAATAGATGTGAAGGTCAAAGAAAATGGAAAGGATTTAGGAGAATGCGTGGGAGATATTTGTGATTTATATGCTGTTTTAAAACAAGATTACAATTTAGATAAAGGTTTGTATAGTTTGCAGATAGAAAACAAATTTGATAGAGAATATTTGCCTAATATTTTAGGAATAGGAGTAAGAATAAAAAAATAAATCGGGCTTTAACCCGATTTATTTTTTGTATATTTTAAATGATTTTTATGCTTTTTTAGCTCTGAATATGAAATAAAAACCAGCAATTATAAAAGGAATGCTTAACCATTGTCCTGTTGAAAATAAGCCCAATGCACTTTCAAAACCGCCTTGACTTTCTTTGACAAATTCTACTAGAAAACGAACAGTCCATAGTAAAACTAAGAAAACTCCGAAAATGTAACCTAATTTATTTCGAGCATCGGTTTTCCAATATAAAAAGTAAAGAATAAGAAACACAAAAACATATCCTATTGCTTCATATAGTTGGGCAGGATGTTTAGGAGAAACATTCTCTAATAATTGCGCAAATTGTGGGTTTGAAGCGATAGCATTATAAGCGTCATTAACGTTTTGAATTCCGGTTTGTTCTACTGCTTCACGTGGAGAATAGAAGTCACGAATGAACTTAATTCCGAAAGGTGAAGTGGTTTTGTTGCCTACAATTTCAGAGTTAAAGAAGTTACCTAAACGAACAAAAATAGCTCCTAAAGCAACTGGAAGTACAATTCTATCTAAAATCCAAAGAATTGGCTTTTGAACTACTTTTTTGCTGTAAAAATACATGACAAAAATAATAGCAATTGCTGCTCCATGACTAGCTAATCCTGCAAAACCTGTAAATTCCCAGCCGTTTGGTGTTTCTTTTATAGGCAAAAGTATTTCGGCTAAATGATCTTTAAAATAAGCCCAATCGTAAAAGAAAACGTGTCCTAGTCTAGCGCCAATTAAAGTAGCTAAAACAGTATAAACAAAAAGGTTGTCTAATTTTTCTAATGATTCTCCTTCACGTTGATATATTGCTTTCATAACATACCAGCCTAGTCCGAATGCAATTACAAACATTAAGCTGTAATAACGAACCATGAAAAAACCTAAATCTATCCCTTCTGAAGGATTCCAAACGATATTTAATAAGTGCATATATTTTTAATTTGTGCTTAAAAATACTTATAATAATTTATATTGATGTTAAAAAATAACCAACTTTTTGCATTAAGGATTGTAGCATTGTTTGAGCCCTCACAATTTTGTGGAGCGAGTGCGAAAAGCCTGACCGCGCTGTGCGTGGTAATGCCCTTAATTTTATGGAACTGGATCGTAACCACTACCTCCCCAAGGATGACAGCTCGCAATTCTTTTTATAGCTAACCAACCTCCTTTGAAAAAACCGTGTTTTTTTAAAGCTTCAACGGTGTAATGAGAGCAAGTAGGTTGATAACGACAGGCTGCTGGTGTGTAAGGGGAAATAGCTACTTGATAGAATCTAACCAAGAAAATAAAAGGATATGCTAATATTTTGGTTATCCATTTCATGTTTAATTTACACTGAAGGTTGTGCCTTCTTTTCCGTCTTTTAATTGAATACCTAGTTCTAATAAACGATCGCGAATTTCATCTGATAAAGCCCAGTTCTTATTTGCTCTAGCATCGTTTCTCATTTCGATAAGCATTTCTACAACTCCGCTTAATTTGTTTCCAGAATTTGAGTTAGTTGCATTTTCATCGATATTTAGTCCTAAAACTTCAATAATAAAACTATTAAAAGTGTTTTTAAAAGTTTCTAAATCGTTTTGATTTAAGGTTTCTTTTCCTTCTTTAATCAAATTGATATATCGAACGCCTTCAAATAATTGTGC
>JACXVH010000117.1 GCA_014763515.1 Flavobacteriaceae bacterium | reverse complement strand
CTACGCCGCGGACTTCACTTCCGCCAACAGCTAAAGGTTTTCCTTTGAGTTCAGGATTGTCCATTTGTTCAACAGATGCATAAAATGCATCCATATCGATATGAATAATTTTTCTTTGTTTTTCTTCCTGACTCATGTAACAAAATTAGTTTATTATTAATTATCAATTTTGTAAATCTCACTCAAAATAAAAATTAAAAGCTATTATTTTAACTATTCATTTTCTTTGCTTGTCCAAAGAAAACGAATCAAAAGAAAGGACACTTTTACGAGAAATTTTTAATCTTCGATTAAAACCGTTTGAAAAACTCTGTGTTGCTTTGCTCCTTTTTTCAGAGCTTTTTCAAACTATTTTGCGTAAAAGAATACAAAGCTTCGCTTTGTTTAAAAAAACAAAAATAAATAAAGTATTTTTGAGAAAATATCTTTTATGATTGAAATTGAACGCAAGTTTTTAGTTAGCAATAATTCGTTTCTAAACGATTTTAGTCGCAGTAATCGCATTGTGCAAGGTTATTTGTCGTCTCACCCAGAAAGAACCGTTAGAGTGAGAATAAAAGGCGAAAATGGTTATTTAACTATAAAAGGAAAAAGTGAAGGTTTTTCTCGTTATGAATGGGAAAAGGAAATTGCTATTGAAGATGCCGAAAAGCTATTAGCACTATGCGAACCAAGTGTTATTGATAAAATTCGCTACGAAATTATTGTAGGAACACATGTTTACGAGGTTGATGTGTTTTATGGTGAAAATGAAGGTTTAGTTTTAGCTGAAATTGAATTACAAAGTGAGAATGAAACTTTTGAAAAACCAAATTGGTTAGGAAAAGAGGTAACTGATGACATTCGATACTACAACTCTTATTTAAGTAAAACGCCTTATAAAAACTGGTAATATGAAATATATTTTTGGTATACTATTAGTTGTTTTTTGTTTTTCTTGCGGTTCAAACACTGTTATTTATCCTGATAAAACTTTAGAAAAGAAAACAAATCACGAAACTTTTTCTTATAAAGAAGGTGATACAACTTATGTCATGCAAAAATACTTTTTGGTTATACTGAAAAAAGGACCAAATCGTTCACAAAGTAAAGAGGAAACTGAAGAAATTCAAAAGAATCATATGGCGCATATTTCTTGGTTAGCCGAACAAAAATATATAAGTATTGCCGGACCAAGTGAAAATCATGAAACTGTTTCTGGGTTTTTACTTTTCAATACTGAAACCTTGAAACAAGCGGATAGTTTAGCTAAATTAGATCCTGCGGTAAAGGCAGGTCGACTTGAAGTGGAAACTTTAGCTTGGTGGGCTGCAAAGGGAAGTAAATTAAAGTAATTTATTCTTGAATAATTTCAAGTTTAACTTTAAGAAAACCACTACGAGAATTGTGTGTAATTTCTAAGAAGGCTTTTTTTGATAAATCAATTTCACGACCTTTTACAAATGGACCTCTGTCGTTTATAGTAACAATAACGGCTTTATTATTCTCAGTATTTGTAACCAAAACACGGGTTCCGAACTTAAGTTTCCTGTGTGCTGCTGTTAATTTTGTGTTATCAAATACTTGACCGCTTGCTGTTCTCCTTCCGTTAAATTTATCGTGATAATAAGATGCATGAACATTATTCTTATAAAGTTTTAAAGAATAATTAGAAACTGAATCTACACGAACAGAATCGTTCCTAATAGAATCTAAAAAAGTAGCTTTATTACAATCACTACATCGTGGCATCGCAATAAAACTACTTGCTAATATAAATACTGCAATTAGATAACCTAATATGCGTTTTATTTTATTCATTTTAACTCATCCACTGACTCCAAGGAATCATTGATAGTAGTAAAATTAATCCTATTGTATAAAAAACAGCAATTTTTTTAAACTTGCCATTATTGCTTTCTTCCTTTTTATGTTTAGACCAACCTATTGTAATTAATACAATAGCTAAAACATTTGTAATTGGATGCTCAACCATTAATTTTCTTAAACCATCATTACTCATAAGTTTCATTCCTAAAACAGACCACTGTTTAAAATGATCAGTAACAAAGTATAAAATAATACCTAAAAGAAGTTGTAAATGCGATACAATTAATGCAAATAAAGACAAGCGTAAATCTTTGTCTTTAAATAATCTCTTTCCTGTTAAACCTGTAATCGCATTTAGCGAGGCAAAAAATAATAATGCCAGAACGATGTAGGCAAAAATTGAATGTGCTGTTTGAATAGCTGTATACATAAATAGTTAGTTTTAGTATATACAAATATATAAAAATAAAAGCCTTTTGGTAAAAATTCCAAAAGGCTTTTTAAACAAACTAAACTAGTTTTAGAAATTATAACGAATAGCAAAGTTCCAAGTTCTACCTAAACCGAAGAATCCTGAATTTGTAACATTAATACCATTCCAAGTAGTATCGCCCGAATTTGCTTTATTTGCAGTTCTTAATTCAGATAAATACACTTCATCAAAAACGTTATTCATATTGAAACGGAATCCAACCGAATTCTTTTTGTCTTTTCCTACAAATAATTTATAAGATAAACCAGCATCAACTAAATCATAAGATGGTAATTCTAGATTTTCTTTTCTTGCTGAAACATTTGCATATAATTTATCGTAAGTTCTCCAATCAGCATCGATTGAAAAGTTTTTGAAAATTTCATATTTAGCACCTAATCCCCATGTTGTTTGAGCAGCGTCTCCAACTTTTCCTCCATCAACATCAACTTTAGCAAAATCTAAAGTGTTTAAATTTTCATCTCTTTTTGTTTGAACAGAATTACCTTTATATTGCCAATTTCCTAATGAAGCAAATCCTTTAACATCTAATCCCGAAAAAGGTTTAAAAACAAAGTCTAATTCTATACCAGTATGCAATTGCTCGTCAGTTTGGCTAGAAGTGTAAATTAAATCTCCCTCTGCAACTGGAGTAGTACCTATAACTCCTCCTAAATTTGTTATATCAGTTGCAGATAACACCGTTGAATTTGTAATAACACGGTTTTTCCATGAAGTTCTGTAAACATTCACATTAGCAGAGAACATGTTTGAAGTTAAACTATAACCTGCTTCTAAACCTAAAACATCTTCATTTGAAGTTAAAGGATTCACCGCATTTGTATAATTTAAATATACATTATCGTGATAAGGTTGACGCGAATAAAATCCTGCGTTTGCAAAGAAAGCGTGATTTTCTGTAACATTATAAGCAGCACCTCCTTTTACATTAAACCCAAAATTATCAACTTTTTTAGAATCTTGAGCTTCTGGTAAATAATCGTAACGATCAAATCTTTGGTGGTATTGTTGTGAAGCAGAACCTTGGAAGAAAACAGAGAATTTTTCTGTTGCATATTCTAATTGACCAAAAACTCCACCGTAAGAAATTCTTTCACTATAATCATAATCAATTCTTTGATCTTCAGCCACTGTATTAAACATAGCTTCCCAAGGTTTTGCAATACCGTAATCTGTAACTGTGTTTGATACAACATTTCCAGAAGGCAAATCGAAGCTGTTTTTAAGCTCTCTTGATTCTGTCCAAGAATTTAATCCTAGAAAATTTGCAACTTGTCTGTAATGTGTTCCATAGTACGAACGAACATCTAGACCAGCATTAAAAGATAAGTTTTCAGTTAACTTTTTCTTTAAATTAGTTACTATTCCATACCAAGCATGATTATTCATTGATGCTCTAATTAAATATGTTCCATTCCCAAACATTCCTTCACCATTTGCAGACTGATTATTTGCATAAATAGCATCAAAATTAATATGTCCATCAGCTGTTCTTACTCTTGAACCGTAATTACCCGTTCCACCACCTCTTCCCCAAGAAGCATATAATACAGTTGAAAGTTGTGTTTTTTCGTTAATATTAAAATCCCAGTTTAAGTTAGCTACTGGCTTATGATAAAAATTAGTTCTTTCAGACAAATATTGTCCGTTTAAAGAACCATAATTGTTATTATATTTTCTACCGTATTGTAAATATTTACTAATTGATTTAGTGTAGTTTTGATCGTGGTATTGAGGTGCTCCAGTTAATAAGAAATTGAAACTATGTTTTTCACTTGGTTTGTAACCAAAAGAAATAAAATAATTTTGTCCTTCACCTTTAGTTCCCATATTATATCCATCACCTTGCCAATGTGATAACATAACGCTAAAACCAAATCCTTTTTTAGACATTCCTGTGTTGTAACCAACAGTAGATTTAAAATAATCGTTATTTGCTACGCCCATTGAGGCAAAACCACCTTGTTTTTTATCTGTAGCTTTAGTTACAAAGTTAACTGTACCACCCACAGATGATATAGCTAATTTTGAAGATCCTAAACCTCTTTGAATTTGGATTGCGTTAGCAATATCTGACATTCCTGACCAGTTAGACCAATACATTTTACCATCTTCCATTCCGTTGATTGGTTGACCGTTCAATAAGAACGCAATATTATCTTGTTGAAAACCACGAACAGTAATTCTAGAATCCCCATAACCACCAGATTGTCCAGCAACATAAACAGATGGAGTGTTTACCAGTGCTTGAGTTACATCCGCTGTACCAACTTTTGCTTGAATTTCAGCTGCTTTTATTGTAGAAACAGCAATAGGTGTTTTTCTGTCTTTCGCTAAGTCAATAATTCCTGAACCTACAACTACAACTCCTTCTAGCTGATTTTCATCAGCATTTAAATTTACACTACCCAAATTAGTGCTTCCATTAAAAGATACTGTCGATTTTTGAAAGCCTAAATACGTAACAACAACTTCTCCAGCTGTTTTTGTTGTAGTAATTTCAAATTTCCCATCAAAACCTGTTGTAGCACCATCTGTAGTTCCTTTAACTACAACATTTGCTCCAGCTAGTGGTTCATTAAATTCTCCATCTAAAACTACTCCTGTAATTTTTGTTTGAGAGAAAACTGTTAAGGATGTTAAAAAGAACAATCCAAATAATAATTTCTTGGTAAAACTTCTCATTTGTCGTTTTTTAAATATTTTTTTGCAAATTTAGAGCAAATTTAAAAAAACAACGTTAAGAAAAGATTAACAAAAGAATAAGGTAGAAGAAATATAAAAACTAAAACTTTTTAACGTTTTTTTTAATTATTAGTTGATAAAAAGTCTTAGTTTTTTTTGAATCAATTTTTATTTTGATAGAAAATTACGAAGTAAAAATTCTGTAGAAGCATCATGTGTATTAACTTTTGCCTCATTAATTTCATTTAAGATTGAATTTGCTAATTGTTTTCCTAA
>JACXVH010000116.1 GCA_014763515.1 Flavobacteriaceae bacterium | reverse complement strand
TTAATTGACACAATTCAATATTCTTGTGATTTCAGAGGTGATTATTTACCACCAGCTCCATATTCTATAGTAAAGCAAGTAAATGGCAGAGGTATGTACTCTTTTTGCATGTGTCCAGGTGGAGTTATTGCACCTTGTGCTACAGCAGAAGGTGAAGTTGTAACGAATGGTTGGTCGCCATCAAAACGAGATCAAGCAACTGCAAATTCAGGAATCGTTGTCGAATTGCGTTTAGAAGATTTTAAACCATTTGCTAAGTTTGGTCCGCTAGCAGGAATGGAATTTCAAAAAGACATCGAGCAAAGAGCTTGGCGATTAGCAGGGAAAACCCAGCAAGTCCCAGCGCAACGAATGGTCGATTTTTCTCAAAATAAAGTTTCGACTGAGATTCCTAAAACATCTTATGTGCCAGGAACAACTTCGGTAGAATTAGGTGAAGTTTTTCCAGGTTTCTTAACTCAAACCATGAGACAAGGTTTTCAAGAATTTGGAAAAAGTATGAAAGGATATTTTACAAATGAAGCTATTTTACATGCTCCTGAGAGCAGAACATCTTCACCGGTTCGTATTCCTCGAGATCCTATTTCATTAGAGCATACTCAAATTAAAGGTTTGTATCCATGTGGAGAAGGTGCAGGTTATGCAGGCGGAATAATTTCTGCAGCAATTGATGGTGAAAAATGTGCATTAAAAATTGCAGAAGCTATTGGTTCATAAGCGTTTCATAAGCATTGCCAATATTTTCAATAATATCGGAAGCTATTAAGCTAAATTCGCCTTTTTCTTTTTCAGCAATATCGCCCGCTAAACCATGAAGGTAAATGCCTAGTACACTAGCTTTACCTGATGTATATCCTTGAGAAAGTAACCCTGTAATGATTCCTGTTAACACATCGCCACTACCAGCAGTTGCCATACCAGGATTTCCAGAACTATTAAAAAATAAATTTCCTTTTGGAGTTATAGTGACTGTGTAAGCGCCTTTTATAACAATATATAAACAATATTGTTTAGCAAATTTTAAAGTGCGTTCTAGTTTTTCAAAATCATTGTTCCAATTTCCAATCCATCTTGACCATTCTTTAGGATGTGGAGTTAAGACACTATACATTGGAATTTTATCCCAATATTCTTTATTCTCTGCTAAAATATTTAAGGCATCAGCATCAATAACTAATGGGTCGTTTGTTCTAGTAATTAGTCTCAAAATTTCGGTTTTGGTTTCCTCATTAGTATCTAATCCAGGACCAATACCAATAAAATGATTGTTGAGGTCTATTCTTGTTTTTATGAAATTTTTACCATTGGTAACAACCATCACTTCTGGAATTGAACTTTGCATGGCATCATAACCACAACTTGGAATTTCGGCAGTAACTAAGCCGGCTCCAATTCTTAAACTTGCTTTTGAGGCTAAAATAGCAGCGCCAATTTTTCCTTTACTTCCTGCAACAATTTTTACATGACCAAAGTTTCCTTTATGACTAAATCTATTGCGTTTTTTTAAAAAATCTTTAAAATATTCTTCAGTAATCCATTCATATTTCGATTCTTGTTTTTCTATTGCTTTTTTATCAAGACCAATTGTAATAATATGCATTTCCCCACTGAATTCTCTGTTTTCGGGAAGAATTAAAGAAAGTTTTGGTAATTCTAAAGTTAAAGTGTGCGATGATTTTATGATGGCATTGTGTAGATTCGTCGCATTATTGTCAACATAGAGTCCAGAGGGAATATCAATAGAAATAACCTCTTTTTTTGCAGCATTTATGTAATGAATTAAATCTGCAGCAATGCCTTTAATAGGTCGGTTTATTCCCGAACCAAAAAGTGCATCAATGATGATAATTTTTTCATCGCTTAAATCAGGAAAGTCATCCTCATTGTTTATAGAAATAGTCTTACCTGAAACTCTTTGCCAGAGTTCAAAGTTTTGTTCAAAATCATCGGAATAAGCAATGTTCGAGGTAATAAAAACAGTAACATTATATAATCTCGATTTTAAAATTCTAGCAATAACTAAGCCATCTCCGCCATTGTTTCCCGGACCACAAAAAACATAGAACGCATGTTTGTTATTGTAGTTTTTAAATATCCATTCGGCACAAGCACCAGAAGCTTTTTCCATTAATTCAAGCGAACTAATACTTTGTACTTCGGTGGTTACTTGGTCAACTTCTTTTAATTGTTGTGCAGTTAATATTTTCATTACTCTATAAATGATTTTATTTTGTCTTTATTTCCTACAATCCATAAAATATCTCGCTCTTCTAAGATGCAGTTTGATTCGGGATTTAAAATGCGTCTTCCCGATTTTTCAATACCTACAACAATTTCGTTAGTAATTTCTCGAATGTTTGATTCTCTTATAGTTTTACCAATAAAGTCTTGCTTTTTCATTTCTAATTTCCACAAAACTATTTCCATGTTAGAAGTTTCTTCATTATTAAAATTACTTTGAATGTAATCTTTAAATTCATTTACTTGTATATCCTGTTCCAATAACATTAAGAATGTCATTTGGATAAATTATTTCAGATTTTTGAGGAATATTTATTGTTTTTTCACCACGTTTAATAAAGGCAATATTGATTCCAAATTGTTTTCTCAGTTTTAATTCTTTTAATTTTTTTCCTACAATTTCAGAATTCTCAGGAATCGAAAATTCTGCAATATGTCCATCCCAAGGAGTTAAATTTTGTCGTTTTGCTTTTACATCTTCCGGATTATTTTCATTAAAGTTACTTAAAAAATGACTTTCTAATTTATAATAGAAGCCATTTATTTTTTTTGTAAATATCACATAAGTCACAATACACAAAACAAACATCAATAATCCGAATAATGGTGAGATTATGTTATTAAGCATAAATCCTATTAATATTACTGAAAATAGTATTCTAGCAATAAACATCATAATTATAGGACCTCTGTATTTTCTTTTTTTAATTAATTCTTGAACTGCTTCTTTATTAATTCTTTTTAAAGAAATTGCCCATAAAAATGGTAATAAAACTAATAACGCAATGGCTGCAGTTAGAAACTTGCCAAACATTTTTTCGGAAACTATTGGTAATAATAATTTTTTAGATAGAATAATTATAGCAATTGAGATAACACCATTAATAATTACTTGTTTAATATAATCGGTAATATAAGATTTCCAAACACTTGTAGGTTTTATAGCTTGTGTATTCGCACTATAGCGTTCAATTTTTTTAATACATCGTTTTGGTAATTTACTTTCTACAAAATTTGCAAACTGACTTGCCGATTTTATCATGTATGGAGTGGTAAATGTTGTTATGGCAGAAACCGCAACAACTACTGCATAAAGAAAATCTTGGGTTACATTTAGAGACATTCCTAATGTCGCAATAATAAAAGAAAACTCACCAATTTGAGATAAACTCATACCTGCTTGTATTGATTGTTTTAAAGGTTGGCCAGAAAGTAAGGAACCAATTGTTGAACTTATCGATTGACCAAAAATGGTAACAACCGTTAAAATTAAAACAGGAATCGAATAGGTAACCAATGTATCAGGATCAATTAGCATACCAACAGATACAAAAAATATAGCTCCAAAAAGATCTTTTACGGGTTTTATAAGTTTTTCAATATGTTCCGATTGATTGGTTTTAGCAATAATTGAACCCATAATAAAAGCTCCTAATCCTGGAGAAAAACCTGCATTTGCAGCAAAAATTACCATTAACAAGCACAAAGCAATCGAAATGATTAATAGCATTTCATCGGTTAGAATTTTTTTCGATTTCTTTAAAAATGTTGGAATAAAGAAAATACCTAAAACAAACCATAGAATTAAAAAGAAAAATAATTTTACGAACGCAAAAATTAATTCGCTACCCGAAAATTGACTACTTACAGCAATAGTTGACAACAAAAACATAAGAAGTATGGCAACAATGTCTTGAACAATAAGTGAACCGATAACATTTCCGGCAAACTTTTGAGTTTTAACACCTAGTTCTTCGAAAGCTTTTAAAATAATTGTTGTAGATGATATCGATAATATTACTCCAAGAAAAATACTATCCATATTTGACCAATTTAAGACTTGTCCAACCGTGTAGCCAAGTGCCAGCATTGTAAATATTTGAGTAAGTGCTGTAATTGAAGCAGTTCCGCCTACTTTCGTTAATTTCTTAAAACTAAATTCTAATCCGAGACTAAAAAGCAGAAAGATAACACCAATTTCCGCCCAAATAGTAACATCGTTACTTTCTGTAACTGTAGGAAAAAAATTAAAATTATTACCAGCTAAGAATCCTGCAACTAAATATCCTAAAACTAAAGGTTGCTTTAATTTTTTGAAAATTAAAACAGCAATACTAGCCGTAATTAAGATTAAACCTAAATCAGTAATTAAACTAGGTAAGTGAATTGCAGTTTGTGATAATAAAAATAATTTCATAGGCATTCTTTTGTTCTGCAAATTACTCAATACTTCTAGAAGCTACAAGCTAAATTAAGCAGCGACATCAATAATTATGATAAATTTAAGAGTGTTAAAAACTTTAGTTAAAGTTTTAATAGAAAATAATTAGTTTAATATTACTAAATTTGTCATCCAATGTATAAAAAGTGCTATGTCTAAAGAAAAAGTAATTTTAGTAGATACAAATGATGAACCTATAGGTTTAATGGAAAAAATTGCCGCTCATGAGCAAGCCTTATTACACAGAGCGTTTTCGGTTTTTATTTTAAATGATAATAACGAAATCATGTTGCAACAAAGAGCCAAATCAAAATACCATTCGCCTTTATTATGGACGAACACTTGTTGTAGCCATCAACGTCCGGGTGAGACTAATATTCAAGCTGGAAAAAGAAGATTACGAGAAGAAATGGGATTTGAAGTTGATTTACAAGAATTATTTCACTTTATCTACAAAGCACCTTTTGATAATGGATTAACCGAGCATGAACTAGATCATGTTATGATAGGGAAATTTAATGATGAACCTAATATAAACAAAGAAGAAGTTGAAGATTGGAAATGGATGAGCATTGAAGCGATTAAAGAAGATATGCAGCAAAATCCTGACGTTTATACTGTTTGGTTTAAAATTATTTTTGATGAATTTTATCATTATATCGAAAATCATAAATTTTAATACATTTGTCACTCTAAGCATCGTCGGAATATTTAAGAAAAACTCAAAAAATGAAAGTAACAGTTTCTAGAAAAGCACATTTTAATGCCGCACATAGATTGTATCGTAAAGATTGGTCGATGGAG
>JACXVH010000442.1 GCA_014763515.1 Flavobacteriaceae bacterium | reverse complement strand
GAAATTATTCATACACCCAATCAAGATAAAACTGATTTAGAAAAGGCATTCGATTTTTTAATAGAACGCGGACACCAAGCTGTAAATGTAATTTGGGCTACTGGAAAAAGAGCCGATCATACTATTACTAATATTACTAATATCGTCCGTTATCGAAATATTCTAAAAATTGTTATTCTAGACGATCATTCCAAAATTTTTTTATTGCCCGAAAAGTTCCAAAAATGGTATCCTAAAAACACGCCGCTTTCTCTTATTCCAATTGGAAAAGTTAGCGGAATTCATTCTCAAAATTTATTTTATCCATTACAAAATGATGAACTAACCATCGGTTACAGAACCGGAAGCAGTAATCACGTTTCTGAAGATGGAGTCGTCGTTATTGAACACCAAGAAGGCGATTTATTACTTATGGAATGTTGGGATTAAAAATTATAAATTTTTCAATTATACTACCTAAAAAACTTTCAATTCAAACTTCGTAACTTTACAACTCTAAACTTTGCAACTTATAAAAAATGAAATTCCAAGTAGTCTCTGAATACAATCCTACAGGTGACCAACCTCAAGCCATAAAAAAACTTTCTGAGGGAATTTTGAATGAGGAAAAGTACCAAACTCTATTGGGAGTAACTGGTTCAGGAAAGACTTTTACAGTTGCTAATGTTATTCAAGAAGTACAACGCCCTACTCTAGTTTTGGCACACACAATTGTATTCAGAATTTAAACAGTTTTTTCCAAACAATGCGGTTGAATATTTCGTTTCTTACTACGACTATTATCAACCAGAAGCTTATATTCCAGTTACTGGAACTTATATTGAAAAGGATTTGTCGATTAATGAAGAACTAGAAAAAATGCGTCTGAGTACTACTTCTGCCCTACTTTCGGGTCGAAGAGATGTTTTAGTTGTCGCTTCCGTTTCATGTTTGTACGGTATTGGAAATCCTGTCGAATTTCAAAAAAATGTAATTTCATTAAATAATGGTCAGGAAATTTCGCGAACTAAATTATTACATCGTTTGGTGCAAAGTTTATATGCCAGAACAGAAGCTGAATTTACTCCTGGAACATTCAGAATTAAAGGTGATACAGTTGAAATTTTCCCAAGTTATGCTGATGAACCGTTCCGAATTCACTTTTTTGGCGATGAAATTGAAGAAATTGAAGCTTTCGATACTAAAACTTCTCAGGTTTTGGAACGCTATGAAAAACTGAATATTTATCCGGCTAACATGTTCGTAACTTCTCCCGACGTATTGCAAAATGCTATTTGGGAAATCCAACAAGACATGGTTAAACAAGTCGATTATTTTAAAGAAATAGGAAAACATTTAGAAGCCAAACGGTTAGAAGAACGTACCAATTTCGATTTAGAAATGATTCGTGAATTAGGTTATTGCTCAGGAATTGAAAATTATTCTCGTTATTTGGACGGAAGAGCGCCAGGAACGCGTCCGTTCTGTTTGTTAGATTATTTTCCAGACGATTATTTAATGGTTGTAGATGAA
>JACXVH010000115.1 GCA_014763515.1 Flavobacteriaceae bacterium | reverse complement strand
GAAGCTTTAAGAACAAACGGCACAAGAACTCCATCAGGAATTATTTATGAATTCTTAAACAAAGGTGAAGGTAAAAAACCTGCAAATGGAACTAAAGTTTTTATTAATTATGCTGGTTTTCTACAAAGTACTGGCGAATTATTTGATACTAGTTTCGAAAGTGTTGCAGAAAAATATGGCAAATTTGATGCCAATAGAGCTGCTCAAAATGGTTACCAACCTTTCCCATTTACTTATGGTGATAAACAAGGTTTAATTCCAGGTTTTATAGAAGGTATTGAACAAATGTCTTTTGGAGATAGAATTTTGGTTTACATTCCTTCAAAATTAGGTTACGGAACTCAAGGTGCTGGAAATGTTATTCCACCAAATAGTGATATTGTTTTTGAAATTGAATTATTAGAAAATCTTCCTAATCCATAAAAAATGAATATTAAAAAATTAATCGTATTATTTTCTTTAGCTTCTATTTTTACATTTGCACAAGCTGTAAAACAAGATGGTTTATTTGCTGAAATAACTACTAATAAAGGTAAAATTTTATTACAACTTGAGTTTGAAAAAACTCCAATTACAGTAGCAAATTTTGTAAGCTTAGCTGAAGGAAAAAATGATTTTGTTTCAGAGAATTTAAAGAAAAAACCTTTCTTCGACGGCTTAAAGTTTCACCGTGTTATTCCAAACTTTATGATACAAGGTGGTGATCCTGCAGGAAATGGATCTGGTGGACCTGGTTATAAATTTATAGATGAAATTTCTGATTTAAAACATGATAAAGCGGGTGTTCTTTCAATGGCAAATGCTGGCGCAGGAACAAATGGTTCTCAATTCTTCATTACACATAAAGACACGCCTTGGTTAGATGGAAAACATACTGTTTTCGGACATGTAGTAACAGGTCAAGATGTGGTAAACCAAGTTCAACAAAATGACGTAATTGAAAAAGTTACGATTATTAGAAATGGTAAATTAGCTAAAAAATTTCATGCCGAAAAAGTTTTTAAAACTTACATGGACGACCAGGCAAACCAAGATAAAATTATTACAGCTAAAAACGAAGAAATTAAAAAGAAACAAGCCGAAGCTATTGAAGCTGAACGTAAAGCAAAAGAAGCTTTAGAAGCAAAACGTTTAGAAGAAGCTAAAGCAAAAGCTTTAAAAGAATTTGAAGTTGCTACAACAACTCCAAGCGGATTAAAATATATTGTTTTACAAGAAGGCTTAGGTAAGCAACCTTTAGATACAAATATTGTAAAAGTTCATTATATTGGAATGTTTGTAGATGGAAAAGTATTTGACAGTAGTGTTCAAAGAGGAGAGCCTGTTGAGTTTCCTTTAAACAAAGTAATTCCAGGTTGGACAGAAGGTGTACAATTGATGAAGGAAGGTGCAAAATATAAATTCTACCTTCCGTCAAATTTAGCTTATGGAGAAAGAGGAGCTGGCGGTGTCATTCCACCAAATGCAGATTTAATTTTTGAAGTTGAATTACTTGAAGTAAAATGAACAAAAAACCACGCTAAGCGTGGTTTTTTTATGATTTAAACTTCCAATCAAACTCATCTTGATTATTGAAAACAGCACCAATTTCAATTTTAATTAATTCGTTATAATCAAAATATAAGAAAATCCAATTGTCTTCATTAAACAACATTTCTTCACCTTCTACAATTTCAGTTTCCCATTTTTCTATTTTATTAGCTTTAAAAAGCTCTAAAACTTCACTTTTAGATTTTCCTAAAACAGTTGCTCCAAAAAATGTAAGTTCACTATTTGAAGTGGTAATATAACCTAATTTAAAATCTTCATCTGCATAAAAAGTAAGTTTTGCTTTAAATTTGTTATACACTAAAACTACATTTTCATCTTCATCAAAAAACTGAAAATCAGCTTTGCCATAAATTGATTCAACATTATCTTGTTTCATACCAAACAAAAGTTTATCAATTCCAAATTTCAATCTTACTTCCATTTTTAAATTTTTAATAAAGTTAATTATTATATTTTAAACTTTTCGTTAAAAAAGAAAACCACAACTTTTACATTGTGGTTTTATTTATAATAACTTCTAATTAGTCTATTTTGAAACGTTTACGATCATTTTCGTTCAAATATATTTTACGTAGACGAATAGATTTTGGCGTAACCTCTACATACTCATCTTTTTGAATGTATTCTAATGCTTCTTCTAATGTAAACTTAATTGCAGGAACAATTCTAGTTTTATCATCAGCACCAGCAGAACGGAAGTTTGTTAACTGTTTAGTTTTTGTAATATTTACAACCATATCATCACCACGAGAATTCTCTCCTACTACCTGACCTTCGTAAACATCTTCATTTGGATCTACAAAGAATTTACCTCTTTCTTGTAATTTGTTGATAGAGTAAGGAATTGCTTTACCATTTTCCATACAAATTAACGAACCATTAATACGTCCAGGAATTTCTCCTTTGTATGGTTGATATTCAATAAAACGGTGTGTCATAATTGCTTCACCAGCAGTAGCCGTTAACAACTGATTACGTAAACCAATAATACCTCGTGAAGGAATATTGAATTTAATAATCATACGTTCACCTTTTGGTTCCATACTTAACATTTCACCTTTACGAACTGTTACAAATTCAACTGCTCTACCTGAAACATTTTCTGGTAAATCGATAGTTAATTCTTCAACTGGCTCACATTTAACACCGTATATGACGAGAAGTAACAAATTTACCTTCTTTACCAAAGAAAGGCGAATCGTTAATAGTAAATAACATACTCATTGTTGGCTCATCGATAGCAATTGTTTGTAATGCTTCTGGATTTTCAAAATCAGCAACAGTATCTCCAATATCAAATCCATCTAAACCTACTAAAGCACAAATATCTCCAGCTTTAACCGATTCTACTTTTACACGTCCTAAACCATCAAATGTATGTAATTCTTTAACTCTTGACTTAATTACTTTACCATCGCGTTTTACTAAAGAAATTTGTTGATTTTCTTTTAATTCACCACGTTGTAAACGCCCAATTGCGATACGACCTGTAAACGAAGAGTAATCTAATGAAGTAATTAATAACTGTGGAGTTCCTTCAGAAACTTTTGGAGCTGGAATATGCTCTAATACCATATCTAATAAAGGCTCAATGTTTTCAGTTTGGTTTTTCCAATCATCGCTCATCCAGTTATTTTTAGCCGAACCATAAACTGTTGGAAAATCTAACTGCCACTCTTCTGCACCTAATTCAAACATTAAGTCAAAAACTTTTTCATGTACCTCTTCTGGAGTACAGTTTTCTTTATCAACTTTATTAATTACAACACAAGGTTTTAATCCTAAGCTAATTGCTTTTTGTAAAACGAAACGTGTTTGTGGCATTGGTCCTTCAAAAGCATCAACTAATAATAAAACTCCGTCAGCCATGTTTAAAACACGCTCTACTTCCCCACCAAAATCGGCGTGGCCTGGAGTATCAATAATGTTGATTTTTGTTCCTTTGTAATTTACTGAAACGTTTTTAGAAACAATTGTAATACCTCTTTCACGCTCAAGGTCATTGTTATCCAAAATTAATTCACCAGTACTTTCATTATCTCTAAAAAGTTGGCAATGGTACATAATTTTATCAACCAAAGTAGTTTTACCGTGGTCAACGTGTGCAATAATAGCAATGTTTCTAATAGAATTCATTCGATGATTTTTTGAAGGTGCAAAAGTACTGTATTTTTTTCAATAATTAGCTATAAATTAAATAGATAATGAAAAAATAACATATAAAAAAAGCTCTCCAATTGGAGAGCTTTGTATTTCTTAACTTAAAACTTCTTATAAAGAAGCTACATGTTTCGTTAACTTAGATTTTAAGTTTGAAGCCTTATTAGCGTGAATAATATTTTTCTTTGCTAATTTGTCAATCATTGAAATAACAGTTGGTAATTTAGCAACAGCCTCAGCTTTATCAGTTGCAACACGAATAGCTTTAATAGCATTACGAGTTGTTTTGTGCTGGTATCTGTTTAATACTCTTTTCTTTTCGTTACTTCTTATTCTTTTTAAAGCTGACTTATGATTTGCCATTTTTAATTCTTTTTAATTGTAATAATTATTAATAAACTATTAGTTTAAAAAAAGAAAAACCTCCCACAATTGTTAAACAATCACTTCAGTTTTAACTAATAAAACAAACCTTAGAGACACTTAATATTTGTTTTATAAAACTATTCACAACTAATTCTAGTAGCCCGTAGGGGAATCGAACCCCTCTTACCAGGATGAAAACCTGGCGTCCTAACCGATAGACGAACGGGCCAGAGAGATATTTTGTAGTCCGTACGGGAATCGAACCCGTGTTACCAGGATGAAAACCTGGCGTCCTAACCCCTAGACGAACGGACCATTATTCTCATTTGCGGTTGCAAAGATACACCTATTTTTTATTCCTGCAATAGGTTTATCAAAAAAAATGATTTTTTTTAATATGCTTTCGCAAAATACACTCTTCCTTTCGATGGAGCTCCAGTAAATACACAACTTCCCGCCTCTTCAATACGATCTAAAGGGATACAACGAATAGTTGCTTTTGTCAATTCTTTTATCTTTTCTTCAGTTTCAGTAGTACCATCCCAATGTGCTGATACAAAGCCTCCTTTACCTTCTAGAACTTCTTTAAATTCGTCAAAAGAATTTACTTCAGTAACATGAATATTTCTGTAATCTAATGCTTTTTGGAATAAATTTGTTTGAATTTCTTTTAATAAATTTTGAATATATTCAACTATTCCTTCTTTAGAAACTATTTCTTTTGATAAAGTATCTCTTCTTGCTACTTCATAAGTACCATTTTCGAAATCTTTTGGACCAATCGCCAAACGAACTGGCACTCCTTTCAATTCATATTCAGCAAACTTAAATCCTGGACGTTGTGTATCTCTATCATCATATTTAACAGAAATACCTAATTTACGTAAACGGGTTGAAACTCCCCAAGATGTAGCCCAAACATAATCTTGTTTACCTTCTTTGTTTGCAAATTTAACATCAAACGCTTTCGCAAAATTTTGACCTAAAAAGTGAGAAGTTCCTGCTTGTAATGCTTTGCCATCTTGCATTAATGCTTCTATACAATAGGTTTCTTCTGCTCCTGCAAAACGTTCGTTAGCCGTTTTAAAACCTTTAACCACCGGAATAGCCATAAAGTTTTCAACAAAATCAGCATACACATTCATCATTTGTTCTGCTTCAACAATAGCTTCTTCTTTTGTAGCATGAGCTGTATGACCTTCTTGCCATAAAAATTCAGCGGTGCGTAAAAACAAACGTGTACGCATTTCCCATCGAACTACATTTGCCCATTGATTCACTAAAATAGGTAAATCTCTATAAGATTCGATCCATTTTCTATAAGTATCCCAAATAATAGTCTCTGAAGTAGGACGTACAATAAGTTCTTCTTCTAATTTAGCATCTGGATCAACTTCAATCGATTTTCCATCTTCACCAGTTTTTAATCTATAATGAGTAACAACTGCGCATTCTTTAGCAAAACCGTCTACATGACTTGCTTCTTTACTAAAATAAGACTTAGGTATAAATAAGGGGAAATATGCATTTTGATGTCCTGTTTCCTTAAACATCCTATCTAATTCTGCTTGCATTTTTTCCCAAATTGCATAGCCATATGGTTTAATAACCATACATCCTCTTACTCCTGAATTTTCGGCTAAATCTGCTTTAACCACCAACTCGTTATACCATTTTGAATAGTCCTCTGCTCTTGTTGTTAAGTTCTTGCTCATTATTAATGTTTTGGCATAAATTTTGTTTAACTTTATCTTAAGTAAATTATTCGACAAAACTAATTAAATTTGTAATGTCCGACAATAAAAAAAAGCGTTATGAAAACTAAACTACCATTTTTTAGCAAATTTTCTGTTATACTACTAACAGGATTTGCTGGTTTACTTGTAGTTTCTTGTGGTTCCTATCAAAATTCATCTTATTATGATAACGACGGAATCTACGGTGACTACGGAAGATCCAATACACCTGTTCAAAATAAATATTCTGAAGAAAACCTACAAAACGGAGAAGCTTATGCTCAAAAATTCAGAATGATGCGTGAAGACATGGAGTATTTTACTGATGTTGACAATTATTCATCTGAAACCCAAAATGACACAGTTGTAAGTGTGTACAACAATCAATATAATGACAATAGCCGATATGCAGGTTGGGGAAGCAATTCAAACGGGAATGTAACCGTTAATTACTACAACAACGGTTGGAACAATTGGTATTCTCCTTACTGGGGTTATTACAATTCTCCTTATTGGGGCTGGAATTCTTGGTATGGCCCTAGCTGGGGTTGGGGATGGAACTCATGGTATGGTGTAGGATGGGGCTGGAACTCATGGTATAGTCCTTACTGGTATGGTGGAGGATATTACAATTATCCATATTATGGTAATTATTACTATGGTAGCGGCAGAAATGTTTCTTATTACGGAGGCACAAGAGGCGCTAGAGTTGCAAATTACAATAGCGGAAGAAGCACTTATATAAATGGAAGCCGCTCAAGAGGATCTTTCAATACTTCTAGAAGTAACACAATACAACCTAGGACAAACAATTCTCAACCTAGAAATTATAACGATACACAACCTAGAACTAACACCAATCAACCAAGAACAAACATTTCAACTCCTCGTTCTACTTCTCCTAGAAGTAATAACTATTCTTCGCCAAGAAATAACAGTGGCAGTTACTCTTCTCCAAGAAGTTCTGGAGGTAGTTTTGGTGGTAGTAGAGGCGGTGGTAGTTTTGGAGGCGGTAGAAGCGGTGGTAGTTATGGCGGAGGTAGAAGATAATCTTTACAGAAATTGATATGAAAAAAACATTGTTATATTTAAGTCTTTTAGCAACTGGACTTATAAATGCACAAGAAGTAAGACCTGAAGATGGATTACGTTATTCGTTACAAGACATCAACGGAACTGCACGTTTTAGAGCCATGAGTGGCGCTTTTGGAGCACTTGGGGGAGATTTATCTTCATTAAATGTCAATCCTGCTGGGTCAGTATTTTTTAACAACAATTACGCAAGTATTTCAGCGTCTGTTTTAAATTCAAAAAACAAATCGAATTACTTTGGAACAACAACTAATGAAAATAGTTCAACTTTAGATTTAAATCAATTAGGAGCTGTTTTTATCTTTACATCAGATGAAAAAAATTGGAATAAAATCGCTCTTGGTTTCAATTATGAAAACATGAAAGATTTTGATAATGATCTTTTTTTAAGCGGAACTAACCCAAATAATTCTATCAGTAAATACTTTGTGGATTACGCTAATTTATATGCAAATTCAAGTGATTTTGCTTACGATCAAGCACAAATGGGATATGACACTTATATTATTGACCCAACAAGTAATCCTGATGTTTTTGTAAGTAACGTACCTAGTGGAGGTAACTACTACCAAGCAAATGCAATATCTACTACTGGTTTTAATGGAAAAATGAATGCTAACGTTGCAGCAAGTTATAGAAACTTTCTTTCTATAGGTTTAAATTTAAATTTACATATCACAGATTATGTAAGATCTTCAAGCTTATACGAAAGTAATTCCAATCCAGAAAACACATTACCACAATCTACCATTCGTGAAATTAGATTTGACAATGAAGTTTATACTTATGGCACAGGATTCTCATTCAACTTAGGAGCTATTGTTAAACCAACAGAATTTTTAAGATTAGGTTTATCATATGAATCACCTACTTGGTACAGATTAAATGATGAATTAACTCAGGATTTATATACTACAAGTATCAATAATCCTGATGGAATTCAAAGTCCGTATTACCAAAGTCCTATTATGATTTTTCCTACATACAAATTACAAACGCCTGCAAAAGCAACTGGAAGTATTGCTTATATCTTCAAAAATATTGGTTTAATAAGTTTTGACATTTCTCGTAAAGATTATAGTAGTATAGAATTTAAACCAAAAAGTGATAACACTTTTAGAAATATTAATAATTTTTATACAGATAATTTAAAAGATAATGTACTAGAAATAAGATTGGGTGGAGAATACAAATACAAACAATTCAGTTTTAGAGCAGGATATCGTTTTGAAGAAAGTCCGTATAAAGTAGATTATGAAATGGGCGATTTAACAGGATATAGTGGCGGTTTAGGTTATAATTTTGGTCATAACAGACTAGATTTGGCTTATACAAATGCACATAGAAATTACAATCAGTATTTAATTTCTTCTGGAATGAACGATACTGCTAGAATAAGAACTACTCAAAACAACGTTACATTAACCTATTCTATAAACTTTTAAGATTTATAAATCTTAAAACAACCAAACCCGATAAATATTTATCGGGTTTTTTAATTGCACTACTTATACTCAAACTTTTTTATGTAATTTTGCACCCCAATCGAGACCTTTGGTCAATAGATTGAAATTAATTTTTAAATATATGAGAACCAAATCGTTAAAGAAAAATAAAATCAATGTTGTAACATTAGGATGTTCAAAAAATGTTTACGATAGTGAAGTTTTAATGGGACAATTAAAGGCTAATGGCAAAGAAGTAACCCATGAAGCGGTTAATGACGAAGGAAACATTATTGTAATCAATACTTGTGGTTTTATTGACAATGCAAAGGAAGAATCGGTAAATATGATTTTAGAATATGCCGAGAAAAAAGAACAAGGTTTGGTTGACAAAGTATTTGTAACTGGATGTTTATCTGAACGTTATAAGCCCGATTTAGAAAAAGAAATTCCAAATGTAGACCAGTTTTTTGGAACAACAGAATTACCTTTATTATTAAAAGCTTTAGGAGCCGATTATAAACACGAATTAATTGGAGAACGTTTAACTACTACTCCAAAAAATTATGCGTACTTAAAAATTGCAGAAGGTTGCGACAGACCGTGTAGTTTTTGTGCTATTCCTTTAATGCGCGGAAAGCACGTTTCTACTCCTATCGAAAACTTAGTAATTGAAGCTAAAAAATTAGCTAAAAACGGTGTTAAAGAATTAATTTTAATCGCTCAAGATTTAACATACTACGGTTTAGATTTATACAAAAAAAGAAACTTAGCCGAGCTTTTGGAAGCTTTAGTTAAAGTTGAAGGAATCGAATGGATTCGTTTGCATTATGCTTTCCCTACAGGTTTTCCAATGGACGTTTTAGAATTAATGAAACGCGAACCAAAAATCTGTAATTATTTAGATATTCCTTTACAGCATATTTCTGATAATATTCTGAAATCAATGCGACGTGGAACTACGTATGAAAAAACAACTAACTTATTAAAAAAGTTTAGAAAAGCAGTTCCTGGAATGGCTATTCGTACCACTTTAATTGTGGGTTATCCAGGAGAAACTGAAGAAGATTTTGAAATTCTAAAAAATTGGGTTCAAGAAATGCGTTTTGAGCGTTTGGGTTGTTTTACCTATTCTCACGAAGAAAACACACATGCCTATTCATTAGTTGATGATGTTCCTGAAGAAGTAAAGCGTGAACGTGCTAATGAAATTATGGATATTCAAGCTCAAATTTCTTGGAAATTAAACCAAGAAAAAATTGGACAAACATTCCGTTGTGTAATCGACAGAAAAGAAGGTCAATATTTTATTGGAAGAACCGAATTTGATAGTCCAGATGTAGACAATGAAGTGTTGGTTGATGCTTCAAAATTCTATTTGAAAACAGGCGATTTTATAACTTTAAAAGTAACTGATGCCTCAGAATTTGATTTATATGCAGAACCTGTGCAATAGATCATAACAATAAATTTTAGAAATATACTTCCAAGCTATTGTAAGGATATTTTTTTTGATGACAATTATCATGTTTTTATAATTTATATAGCTGTAACTTTGAATAAGTTAAAACAACAAATATGATTACAAAGCACCAATTAACGGAAGAATTTCCAGAGTTTGAAACAAAAATTAATACCTTAAAGACTGAAAGTGCGCATTTTAAAAAAATGTTTGAAACTTACGATGAGTTGGATCATGAAATATATAGAATAGAAAGCGATGCAGCACCTGCTAGCGATGAAGTTCTAAATGAATTGCGCATGGAACGCGTTCGTTTAAAAGATGAAATATTCCAATTCTTATTACAAAATTAGTTTTTTTTGACACTATCCTAAAAAGTGTGTAAGTTAAAAATAATGGGGTTTGACTTTTTAATTAAAGTTGAACCCTTTTTTCAAAAATAGTTAAGAACTG
>JACXVH010000114.1 GCA_014763515.1 Flavobacteriaceae bacterium | reverse complement strand
AGATTAGTGAGTGCTTATGCTTTTTCATACAAAGATTTAGGTTTGTTTCGTCAATTTATTACTTCTTTTAACGAAGGATTTTCAGTAGGTAAAAAGGAAGTAGCTTGCACAAATTATGATTAATAAATTAGTACTATTTTCTTATGATTTTCCACCTTCAAACGGAGGGATAGCTCGTTTATGTCAAGAAATTGCTGTTGGACAACAAAGCTATTTTGAAGAAGTAATTGTTTTAACCAGAAAAAAAGTTGGCAAGAATAATCCCTATAATTCCAATAAAGTTAGAATCGTAGAACTTCCCGAGGAAAGAATCAAATGTGAAATTGTCGCATTTAATTATTTAAGAAAGTTAAAAAATAAAGAGAAGTATGCTATTCTTTGTGGCGTTTGGCATCCTGAAGCTACTATAGCCATTTTATCAGGTTTTAAAAATGTTTTTATTTTAGGTCATGGAACCGAGTTTTTAAGTGGAACTTCAAAGTTTAGAAAATATATTTGGTTGCCCATCTACGCAAAATGGATTTTAGGAAAAGCCAAAATAAATATAGCAAATAGTAATTACACCAAAAATTTAATTCAAAAAGTGAATGCAAAAGCCAATGTTGTTGCATTACCGCTTGGTGTAAATGAAGATTTCTTTAAGCCGAATAATTTTAAAGTAAATACTAAAGGAGTTTTAAAAATAGCATCAGTTTCTAGAATATTACAATTCAAGGGGTATGATTTTATAGCTAAAACTATTGCAAAATTACCTTCTGAATGTAAAGATAAACTATATTGGAATATAGGTGGAACAGGTCCATATCTTAACGATTTAAAAGTATTAGTAAAAGATTTAAATATAGAAAATAATGTAACTTTTCATGGTTTTATTCCTGATGAAGAATTACCTTCTTTTTACAATTCAAATGATATTTTTGTACTTTGCACAAGAGAGGAAAAACACTCAACCTCAGTCGAAGGTTTTGGCTTGGTGTTTTTAGAGGCACAATCATGCGGAATTCCAGTTATTGGAGTTCGTTCTGGTGGAATTCCAGATGCTATTGAGGAAGGAAATGGTGGTTGGTTAATCAATCAAGATAACGAACAAATGTTAGCCAATTTATTAATCGATCTAATCAAAAATCAAGAATTGGTTTTAGAAGAAGGATTAAAAGCAAGAAAAAGAGTGCTGGAAAATGCAAACTGGAAAGTTTATAACGAAAAATTATTTAAAATAATTACGAATTGATCCCTGTAGAAATTTATACAACAGTTTATTACACGGCACTGAGTATTATTATTTTACTCGGAATTTTTCCATTGTTTTTTAAACCAAATTTAGAATCGTTTCCAACAATAAATTTAACGGTCACAAATTTACTTTTATTAACGGTCACAATTTTATTTATTGGTTTAAGAGATCCATTTGGAAATTGGCGGTACTTAGGAGATACGAGTCATTATACCGATATTTTTTTCAATTATATGGACGATCCGGTTTACGGTATCAAAAGTGATTATGGCTTTTATTTACTAATGCTGTTCTCAAAAGAATATCTTAATATTTATATTTTTTATATTTTATGTTCAGTATTGTATGTAGGGCCTATTTATTTATTATGTAAGAAATATTTTAAAGAATATGCATTGTTTGCCTTTATTCTATTTGTTTCCTCTATGTCATTTTGGTCATTTGGAATAAATGGCGTCAGAAACGGTTTAGCAACATCAGTTTTTTTATTAGGCATATATTTTTATGAAAAAAAGTGGTTGATGTATGTTTTAATTTTAATATCGCTTTCTTTTCACAAATCATTAGTACTTTCGATAATTGCTTTTTTATTAGCAATGAAATTTACTAATACATTAATATTAATTAGAATTTGGTTAGCCTTAGTTTTTATAAGTTATGCTTTTGGTAGTCAAGTAGAAACTCTTGTGAGTAATTTATTATTAAACTCAGGTATTATAGAAGATAAAAGAGTAGATACTTATTTTTCAGATGAAATTGATGGAGCGTTCATGGAAAGAAGTTATCGACTAGATTTTATCATTTACAGTGGTATTGCTATTTTATTAGCTTATTATTACAAATATAAAAAGGGTTTCCAAGATATCTTTTATGACAGAATTGTAAATACTTACATTATTGCAAACACAATTTGGGTCTTTTTAATTTATGCAGCCTATACTAATAGAATTGCTTATTTATCCTGGTTTATAATGCCATTTGTTTTAGTATATCCATTATTAAAACAAAAAAAATTAGTTAGAAATCAGAGTTTGTTTTTAGCCTTATTAATTTTAGGATCACTTACTTTTACATTATTAATTTACTTTAAATCATAGTATGCCAAGTATTGCAGTTGTTATACCCGTTTATAATGGAGCACTTACCATTGCAAAATCAATCAAATCTTTAGAAAATCAAACGTTTAAAGATTGGGTCGCTATCATTGTAAACGATGGTTCTACCGATAATACTAAAGAAATTATAGAGGCTCTTGATAATAAAAAACATATCAAAATTCATTTAGAAAAAAATAGAGGAAGAGGTTTTGCAAGACAAACAGCCTTAAATAAAATTCGAGAATTAAAAATTCCATATATGTGTATGTTAGATGCTGATGATTGGTATTTTAATGATAAGTTAGAATATCAGTTTACATTTATGGAAAAAAATAAAGATACCACATTGTTGTCAAATTCTATTTTAGTAGAAGATGATGCAAAAATAAGTTTAATTAAACCTTTTGATAAGATACAATGTTTTACATATCACAATTATAATAATTTTATTCAATTACCTCATGCTTCTTCAATAATTCGAGTAAATGATATAGAAGGAATTAATTACAATGTAGATTTAAAGTACTCTGAAGACAAAGATTTTTTAAGAAGAATTTTACTTTCAAAAAAATACTGTTTTGATCCAAAAATTGCATATTGTTATAACAAAGAGTTTTCATTTTCTTTTTTAAAATATAAAAAATCGTTGTTGTGCGATAATCAATCTTTTTTAAATTTACCCGTTAGTTGGTTTTCAAAACTGAAATTTTTAAGTAAAAATTATTTTAAAATTTTAGTGGTAAAAATATTAATTGTTCTAAATAAAGTAGATGTCTACTTCTCAAAAGTAAATGATAAAATTTCTAGTGATGAATTGCAACTTTATAACATCCAAAAGCAATTAATGCCTCATGAAAACTAAAATTATCAGAACTTCAACTATAGCAATGTCACTAAATTTGTTGTTGAAAGGACAGCTAAGTTTCCTTTTAAAACATTATGATGTTATTGCAGTTTCGGGTTACGATGATGATTTAGAATTAGTTAAAAATAGAGAGAAAGTAGCGGTTAAAGACATAAAAATGGAACGACAAATAGCGCCATTTCAAGATTTAATTTCGCTTTACAAGCTTTATAAGTTTTTTAAAAAAGAGAAACCAACAATTGTTCATTCAATTACACCAAAAGCAGGGTTGTTAACTATGATGGCTGCTAAATACGCTGGAGTTCCTTTAAGAATACACACATTTACAGGTTTAATTTTTCCCAGTAAAAAAGGTTTTTTTCAAAAATTATTAATTGCAATGGATAAAGTATTGTGTTGGCATGCAACTCATATTTTTCCAGAAGGAAATGGCGTAAAACAAGATTTAGAAAAATATAAAATTACTTCAAAACCTTTAAAAATTATCGCAAACGGCAATGTAAACGGAATTGACGTAGATTATTTTAATGTTGAAAATGTAACCATCGAAGAAAAACAAAAGTTAAAAAATGAATTAAATATTTTATCCGAAGATTTTGTATTCATTTTTGTAGGAAGATTAGTGGGAGATAAAGGAATAAATGAATTGGTTCGAGCTTTTTCTAAACTCCAAACTCCAAACTCCAAACTTTTACTAGTTGGTCCATTGGAAAATAATTTAGATCCTTTATTGCCAGAAACCTTAAAAGAAATTAATTATAATCCAAATATTATTTCTGTTGGTTACCAAACAGATGTTCGGAAATACTACGCTATAAGTAATGTTCTCGTTTTTCCGTCTTATCGCGAAGGTTTTCCTAATGTGGTGCTACAAGCTGGAGCTATGCAATTACCTTCAATTGTAACCAATATTAATGGATCAAATGAAATAATTAAGCATAATAAAAACGGATTAATTATTCCAGTTCAAAATTCTGATGCTATCTTTGTAGCAATGTTGACTATCATGAATCAAGTAGATATTAATGATATGAAAAAGCAAGCAAGAATAATGATTGAAAATCGATACAAACAAGAATTGGTTTGGGAAGCATTGCTTAAAGAATATAAAGAGCTCGAAAAAAGTGTACTCTAATTTTATAAAACGCATATTAGATTTTTTACTTGCCACAATAGGATTCCTCGTGCTATTGCCATTTTTTATTTTGATAACACTTTTTTTAGCAATTGCGAATAATGGAAATCCTTTTTTTATTCAAAGACGCCCAGGTTTTAAAGGAAAAATTTTCAGTATTATCAAGTTCAAAACCATGAACGACAAAAAAGATAATGAGGGAAATTTATTATCAGATGCAGAAAGATTAACTCCAATAGGAAAATTTGTTAGAAAAACATCATTAGATGAAATTCCTCAATTGTTGAATGTAATTATTGGCGATATGAGTCTTATTGGACCTCGACCTTTACTAACACAATACATGCATTTATATTCACCTTATCAAAACCGTCGTCACGAAGTAAAACCAGGAATTACAGGTTGGGCACAAGTTAACGGTAGAAATGCTATTGATTGGGAAACCAAATTCGATTTAGATGTGTACTATGTCGAAAATATTTCATTTTTATTAGATGTAAAAATCATTTTTAAAACGATAAAAAAAATAATTATTAGAGAAGGTATCAATGCCGCAGATTCAGCTACTATTGAACCTTTTAGCGGAAATACAAATGTGGTAATTTATGGCGGAGGCGGACATTCAAAAGTTGTTCTAGATATCTTTTTTAATGAAGGAAAGTACAACGTGAAGGAAATTTTTGATGATAATCCAAAAGTTGACGAAATTTACGGTGTAAAAGTATCTAAAACTCCCAAGAACTCATATTTTTTAAATAAAAATTGTATTGTAGCCATTGGTGATAATGCAACAAGAAAAAAAATAGTACAACAATTACAAACCAATTATGTCATGACAATTCATCCTACCGCAGTAATATCAAAAGGACATCATTGTATTATAAATACTGGAGCAATAGTAGAACACGATTGTTTATTAGGAGATTATGTACATATTTCACCTAATGCAACCCTTGGCGGCGGAATAAAAGTGGGTGAAGGAACACAAATAGGAATAGGTGCATCAGTATTACCAAATTTAACCATTGGCAAAAATGTAATAGTGGGTGCGGGAGCAGTTGTAGTCGAAAATATTCCTGATAATGCAGTTGTAGTTGGTGTGCCTGGAAAAATTATTAAGTATCAAAACGAGAACAATGGAAAATAAAATATGGTTATCATCGCCACATATGGGTGGAACAGAACAAAAATATATTCGAGAAGCTTTTGATACGAATTGGGTTGCACCATTGGGTCCAAATGTTACGGGTTTTGAACAAGATTTAGAGAACTATTTGGGGAGCGATGTTAAAGTGGCAGCTCTTTCTTCGGGTACAGCGGCTTTACATTTAGCTTTAATACAATTAGGCGTTTCACAAGGCGATGAGGTAATTTGTCAGTCGATGACATTTTCTGCATCAGCAAATCCAATAGTTTATCAAGGTGCGACTCCTATTTTTGTAGACAGTGAGTTAGATACTTGGAATATTTGTCCTATTGCTTTAGAAGAAGCAATCAAAGATAGAATTGCAAAAGGAAAAAAACCAAAAGCGATTATTGCAGTTCATTTATACGGAATGCCTTTTAAAGTTGATAATGTCTTAGCTGTAGCAAATAAATATGAAATTCCATTAGTTGAAGACAGTGCTGAAGCTTTAGGAAGTACTTTTAAAGGGCAAAAATGCGGCACTTTTGGTGCGTATAACGTTTTATCGTTCAATGGAAATAAAATTATAACCACTTCAGGTGGTGGGGCTTTGGTTTGTAAATCTCAAAAAGAAAAAGAAAAAACTATTTTTTTAGCAACACAAGCAAGAGAT
>JACXVH010000113.1 GCA_014763515.1 Flavobacteriaceae bacterium | reverse complement strand
ATTAATCTTTTCTGCCATATTACTTTTTCCAAAACCTGTAATATACATTAACATATCATCTCTTTTCATTGGAACTCCTATCATTTCAAAATTGAACATGAAATATAAATCCATTTTCTGTTCATGCAGCTTTTTTGATAAATGCTTTGAACCCAACAATCCTCTTTCTTCTGCTGAAAAGAAAACAAACAATAAACTTCTTTTATTTCCCTTATTCTTTCCAAAATACTTAATTAGTTCCGTTACTGCAGTGGAACCCGATGCATTATCGTTTGCTCCATTACCAATATTATCTCCATTAACCGCTTTAATTCTTCCTATATGATCGTAATGCGCACCAATGATTACAAATTCATTTTTCAATTTTGGATCATTTCCTTCTAAATAACCAACAATATTATAGGTAGGCTTATCGAAATTAGACAATGTATCACGATAGGTTTTAAAATAGGGTTTTAATCCGTTTTGTTTCATTAAATTTTCAAGAAAAACCGCTGCTTTTTCAATTCCTTCGCTACCTGAATCTCTTCCTTCTAATTCATCTGAAGCTAAAAAAGAAAGCGTTTTTGCTACACTTTCAGAGGTTGAGAACTCAACTGAAGTAGATGTTGGTATTGATTGATTAGAATTATTAGAAACTTGATTTGTCTTACATGAAATAATTAATAAAACAACTGCAATAAATTGTATAAATTTCATTTGAATGTATTTTTGTAAAAATAAAAAAAATCCCGAAGAAAACTCGGGATTTTAAACATAACACAACCTGATTTAAAAAATATTTATTAAAACAAAACCAATTACTGAATATAAAACCGTTAGTAATATTTCTAATCTATATTCTGTTATTCTATTGACTATTACTTTCATTTTAATCTTTTTTAATTATTGTTTTATTAACTATACCTTTATCGGTAAAAACTTTCACTAAATACATCCCATTTTGTAATTCATTAGTTGAATATATATTTTGATTCATAAAGCTTTTTACTAATTGTCCTTGCAAATTATACAACTCTACTTTTTCTACATTTAAATTTGTAGCTAATTCAAAATAGTCTTTAGCAGGATTGGGATATAAGTTAATTTCATTACCCGTTAATTCAAAGTTACTTACTGAAAGTGTTGGGTCTTGATATTTCCATAGTTCGTTTCCAGTACTTGCATTTTGAGCAGCAAATAATAATAAATTATTTACAACAACTAATCCATTTGGATTACTACTATTACTTCCTGGATTTATATCTGCCACCATCATAGTATTTGCTACAGAGCCATCTGTAACCCAAAGCTCCCTTCCATTCGTTCCATTGTCTGCTACAAAATACAATTTACCATTATACTCACAAAAATTCCCCGGATTACTTTCTCCTGTTGGATTTATATCAATTAATTTATTCGTATTTGCATTAAAACCTCCAGACTTCCATAACTCTACACCATTTCCATCATCAGCTGCAAAATATAATTCACTATTATATACAAACAAATTAAATGGAGAACTTGAAGCATTTCCAGCATTGATATTTTTTAGATTTGTCATGGTTTCTGATGTTGACAATTTAAAAATTTCATTTCCTAAAGTAGCATGTGTAGCTGTAAAATATAAGGCATTATTATAAACTGTTAGATTTGTAGGATTACTTCCAACGCTACCTGAATATAAATCTAAAACCATATATGTCCCTCCAGGAGTTCCATCTGTTGTCCATAATTCACGCCCATTTGTGCCATTATCAGCAGTAAAATAAAGCTTATTGTTAAAAACAGTTAATTCAGAAGGCAAAGCATTTGCAGTTCCCGGATTTATATCTATAAAAAGAGAAGTACCAACTGCAGTTCCATCACAAACCCAAATTTCAAAACCTGAGCTTGTAGGATCA
Source organism: Flavobacteriaceae bacterium (assembly GCA_014763515.1). Classification (GTDB taxonomy): domain Bacteria; phylum Bacteroidota; class Bacteroidia; order Flavobacteriales; family Flavobacteriaceae; genus Flavobacterium. The sequence goes on along the minus strand of JACXVH010000113.1, from coordinate 3,495 downwards.
AAAGAAACAAAATATAATTTGTTATTAAAGACAGTAAACTCATATGGATTTCCCCCAAAAGTACCAGTTCTTAGTTCCTTAAACAATCCAGTTCCAGAAGGAGTTCCATCTGTAGAAAACAACTCAAAACCTGCAGATAAATTTGTTTGGTCTTGATTAAAAAAAACTTTACCATTAAAATCAGTAAATCCTTGTGGGAATTGTGTGTTATTCTGTGCATTCAGATAAGCATAATTAGTTCCTGACAAACTTTGTAATCCTGAAGGAGTACCATCTGTAACAAAAACACTAAATGTATTTGAAGCACCATTATTTCCCATAAATATTACTTTATTCAAGTTATTTGAATAATAAAAATCTTGGGCATAACCATCTCCAGTTGGAATTAACTGATGTAGTAAAGAAGTTCCTGATGTAGTCCCATCACTTACCCATACATTTCCATAATTATTACTTGAAGGTATGGCAGCTGCAAATATTAATTTATTATTTACAACTGAATACTCAAAATTAGATATAGGCAATGAACTACCTCCGCCTGGATTAATATCTTTGACTAAACTAGCTTGAGAAAAGCTTAAAAACGCAGCTAATAAAGCTGTAAAAAGTAGTTGTTTTTTCATAGTACTTAATATTTAATTATTATTAAGTAAAATTACCTCAACTATGAATGCTTAGTACTACCCTAAAAGGTAGTTTTGTTTTACTTTAAGACATTTTAAAGTAAGTTCTCACGGCTTGCTTTTTGAACAGCTTCAATATTTGAATTAACTTGAAGCTTGATGTAAATATTCTTTAAATGAAATTTAATGGTATTTCTACTTATAAAAAGTTTTTCTGCAATTGCATCATAACTATTACCTTCTGATAGAAGTGTTAACACTTCTTTTTCTCTTGAAGATAGCTCTATTTTACTTGGTTCTTTTTGAAATGAATTAACTACCATTTTAGCAATTTTAATACTCATTGGCGCTCCGCCAGCCATAATTTCATTTAACGCATCAATTATCTCACTAGGTGAAATATTTTTTGTTAAATATCCTGTAGCTCCAGCACACAATGCATCAAAAACAATTTCGGAATTTTCATATACTGTTACCATTATTATATTAGCATTTGGAAGTACTTTCTTAATTTCTTTCACTCCTTCAACACCATTTATTCCTGGTAATTCTATATCTACTAAAAAAATAGTTGCATTATCATTTTTTAAATTTATAATAGCGTCTTCACAATTATCATAATCATTTTCAACAATAAAATTATCAGTAGCGTTTATTATCTTAGCAAAACCTTTTCTTAAAGGGAAATTATCTTCTATTATTACAACTTTTGTTTTCATAACTTTTAATATAAAACTACGAATGCTTTATAATACCATTAAAAATAATCGACGTACCATTCTTATCAGAGACAAATTGTAGTTCACCACCAATTTTCTTCGCTCTTGTTTTCATGTTCTTAAGACCATTCGTAGATTTTAATTGTTCAGCATCAAATCCATTTCCATCATCTGAAAAGGAGATTTTGAGAGTTTTTTGATTAAGAACAAAATCAAGCTCAACATTTTTACCTTTTGAATGTTTAAACGCATTAGTCATAGCCTCTTTGAAAATAAAAATTAGTTGTCTACTCCAATAATATGGTAATTTTAAATTTTCATCAATTTGCCTTGATACTTTAAATTGAATTTGGTTTTTACTAAAAAAGTCTTCACCAAAGTCTGATAAATATGTTACCAATTCATCAACATAATCGCTGTTTTGTTTTAATGAGAAAATAAAATCTCTTGTTCCCATATATAATTCGTTAGAATCATCAGTAATTTGTTTAACCTTCTCTTTTAATTTCTCATCATTTTTTAATTCGTTATTGACAATGTTCGAAATCAAAGAAATTCTAGCCAGCCTATTACCTAAATCATCATGAAAATCTTGTGCAATATTTTCTCTAACTTCAGTTAATTCACTCTCTAGCTGATGTTGTTTTTCTATTGCATTTTGTAATGATTTATTTTGAGCTTTGGTTTTTCTTAATTCTCTCATTTTCATTATAAACAATACAAATGTTAATAATGAAACCGCAACAATAAACAATATAAACAACCTATTAAATTGTACTTCTTTATTTTTGATTGTTAACTCATTAATCTTTTGTTGCTGATTAAGGTTCTTTATTTGAGCATCTTTTAGTTCGGTTTTATATTTTGTTTCTAATTCATTCACTATTTTAATTCTATCACGTTTTAAAATAGTATCTTTCATTGCAGTATATTTTTTAAAACTATTAAAAGCTTTTTTTAAATCTCCACCTTCTTCGTAAATTTGGGACACTTCAGAAAACATCATCATATTACCCGCAATATCTTTTGAATTATCATAATAAATAGCAGAATCAGCATAAGTAATTGCATTTTTCTTTTGATTCAAATCAATATAATCCCAAGCCTTAGATAAATAAAAAGAGCCTAAGTTTTTTTCGCCTTTAATTCTCTTACCGTAAAAAATAGCTGAATCTATATATTTCAATGCATTATTATATTCTCCTTTGTGATAAGAACACGCTTCTAAAACCCTATAAGACAAAGCTAACTCATCGTTTAAATTATACTTTTTAGCTCCAATTTTAGCTCTTTTTACAAAAATCAAAGCCGAATCTAAAAGAGTTTTTCTATTGGTTCTTGTATATTTATTTTCGTATTGAAAAGCTAACCATCGATAATCTCGTATTGTATGTATAGAATCATTTGAAGCAATAATCAGTTTTTCGGCTTTTTTAATATATTCCCAATTTCTATCACTTTCCTTTAATCTTGTAAACAAAAACACAATTGACTTAATCGCTTCTATTTTTTCATGTACATTATTTCTTTTTTCTGCTTCTTTCAATTCTTTGAAGGCAAATTCAGAGAGTTTATTAAAATCGTTTTTTGCAGTATAATATTCTGATAAAAAATGGTAATAGCTATATTTCAATTCATTTTTGCAAGTTGAAGAATTAAATGCATCATTTAATTTATTAAATGTCTCGTCAGAAGACTTTAAATTTAACTTGGTATTATAATACGCTAATTGTAGTCCTAATGATTTAAACTTACAAACTTCATTTTTAGAAGCTTCTAGTTTGTGTACAATATCAAATACCTGAGAAGAATCTCTAGCATTTAATAAATATATCTCATTATCAATATTCTTTAATTCGCACTTACAATTATTTTGAGCATTCAAAAAAGATGAACTACAAACTAAGATTAATAACAATATTCTTAAAAATAATTTCAACATTTTACACTTGCTTTTTAAGTAGATAAAAGTACAAAATGCTCATTAAACAAAAACCTACCCAATTGGGTAGGTTTTGCATTTTTTATAAACCATTTTATCTTATGCTAACATAGTTACTGGATTTTCCATAAACGCCTTAAATGTTTGTAAGAATTGAGCTCCAGTTGCTCCATCAACTGTTCTGTGGTCACAAGCTAAAGTAACTGTCATA
>JACXVH010000112.1 GCA_014763515.1 Flavobacteriaceae bacterium | reverse complement strand
ATTCACCAAATCTCAGGTTCAGTTGAAATCGCACCAAACATCGGACTTTCCGATGCTATTGTAGATATTGTTTCTAGTGGAAGTACTTTATTTAAAAACGGTTTAAAAGAAGTCGAAGTAATTTTAAAAAGTGAAGCTGTTTTAGCTGTTTCTCCAAGAATTTCAAAGGAAGCCGAACAACTATTACAAAAGTTACAATTCCGAATTCAAGCCGTTTTACGTTCGAGAAAATCGAAATACATTTTAATGAATGTTCCCAATGATAAAATTTCAGAAATCAGCAAAATTCTTCCCGTTTTAAAAAGTCCAACAGTGATGCCATTAGCCGAAGAAGGTTGGAGTAGTGTACATTCTGTAATTGATGAAGATAAATTTTGGGAAGTCATCGACCAATTAAAAGAAGCTGGAGCAGAAGGAATTTTGGTTTGCCCAATTGAAAAAATGGTTCTGTAAAAAAAAATAGAGAATAGAAAATAGACAAAAGAATTATGAAAAAAATATACAACCCACAACCCGAAACCTGGTCAGAAATTTGTAAACGACCAACGCAAACTTTCTCAGACGTAGAAGAAACGGTAAAGCAAATTTTTAAAGAAGTACAACAAAAAGGAGATAAAGCTATTGCAAAATATGCTTCCTTTTTTGATGGCGTTACTTTAGAAAATATCCAAGTTACACAAGAAGAAATTAAAATTGCTAAAAAAGAAGTTTCAACGGAACTAAAACAAGCGATTCAATTAGCCAAATCGAATATTGAACAATTTCACGCTGCTCAAAAAACAGATAAAATTTTAATAGAAACTACAATCGGAGTTACTTGTTGGCAAGAAAAACGTCCGATTCAAAAAGTAGGACTGTATATCCCAGGTGGTACAGCTCCTTTGTTTTCAACAGTTTTAATGTTGGCAGTTCCAGCAAAATTAGCGAGTTGTCAAGAAATTGTTTTGTGTTCGCCATCGGATAAAAATGGGAAAATTAATGCCGCTATTTTGTATGCTGCCGATTTGTGTGGCGTAACTAAAATCTACAAAGTAGGCGGAATTCAAGCCATTGCTGGAATGACATTCGGAACAGAAACCATTCCGCAAGTGTATAAAATTTTTGGACCTGGAAATCAATTTGTAACGATTGCAAAACAATTTGCTTCTCAAAATGGAGTTGCAATTGACATGCCAGCAGGTCCAAGCGAATTATTAGTTTACGCTGATGAAACAGCCATTCCAAGTTTTGTAGCTTCCGATTTATTAAGTCAAGCTGAACACGGAAAAGACAGTCAAGTGATTTTGGTTACAACCAATAAAAACATTTTAAACGATGTGGAAGAAGAAATCTATAAGCAATTGAAAGTTCTTCCGAGACAAGAAATCGCACAAGTGGCTATTAATAATTCCAAATTAATTTTCGTTGAAACCGAAAAAACCGCTTTATCGTTAATTAACGAATATGGTCCAGAGCATTTTATCGTATGTTCTAAGAATGAAGATTATTTCGTTGACGGAATTCAAAATGCGGGTTCGATTTTCATTGGAAATTACACGCCAGAAAGCGCTGGTGATTATGCTTCTGGAACCAATCACACTTTACCCACAAACGGATATTCTAAAAGCTACAGTGGTGTAAATTTAGATAGTTTCTTGAAAGCGATGACATTCCAAAAAATATCAAATAAGGGAATTCAAAACATCGGAAAAGCAATAGAAATCATGGCAGAAGCCGAAGGTTTACAGGCACACAAAAATGCTGTTTCATTAAGACTAAAATAAGAGTTATGAATTTAGAAAATATAATTAGAGAAAACGTTAAAAAACTGAGTCCATATTCCTCAGCACGCGATGAATTTGAACAATTTACCAAACAAATGATTTATTTGGATGCTAATGAAAATCCGTTTACTAACGGTATGAATCGTTATCCAGATCCACAACAAAAAGAACTAAAAGCCATTATTGGGGATAAAAATAATGTTTCAAAAGAAAATATTCTTTTAGGAAACGGAAGTGATGAAGTTTTAGATTTGATTTTCAGAGCTTTCTGTGAACCGAATCGCGATAATATCATTACATTGCCACCAACCTATGGAATGTATGGAGTTTTAGCCAATATCAATGCTATTGAAAATCGTGAAGTATTACTAAATGAGGAATTTCAACCGAATGTAGAAGCCATTATAAATGTTGTAGATAACAATACAAAAATCATTTTCTTGTGTTCGCCAAATAATCCAACGGGTAATTCATTTTCAGATGAAGCTGTCTTAAAAATTATAAATAATTTTAATGGTATAGTTGTTATTGATGAAGCGTATATTGATTTTTCAAAAGAGGAAAGTTGGTTAAGTGTTTTAAACGATTTTCCTAATTTGATTATTACGCAAACCTTATCAAAAGCCTATGCTATGGCTGGTTTACGCATTGGTATTTTATATGCTTCAAGAGAAATTATTGCGGTTTTGAATAAAATCAAGCCGCCTTATAACATCAATGGTTTATCACAAGAAACGGCTGTTAAAAAGTTGTTGCAAAGTACCATGCCAACACAAGTAAAGAAAATATTGGTGGAGAAAACCAAACTTATGGAAGTACTTTCAAAATGTGAATTTGTTGAGAAAATATATCCTTCGGATGCCAATTTTATTTTGATTAAAGTAGATGATGCCAATTTTAGATACCAACAATTTATAGAAAATGGAGTTGTGGTTCGTAACAGAAGCAATCAACCTTTATGCGAAAATTGTTTGCGAATTAGTATAGGAACTAAAGAAGAAACCGAACAAATTATTGAATTATTAAAAACCTTCAACAATGCCGAAAAGAGTATTATTTATAGATAGAGATGGAACTTTGGTTTTAGAGGCAGAAAATTACCAATTAGATAGTTTAACCAAATTAGAATTCTATCCAAAAGTATTTCAATTTTTGAGTAAAATAGCTAAAGAATTAGACTTTGAGTTGGCAATAGTAACCAATCAAGATGGTTTAGGAACCGAGAGTTTTCCAGAAGAAACGTTTTGGCCAACCCAAAATTTCATATTAAAAGCATTTGAGAATGAAGGAGTAAGATTTGATGAAACTTTTATTGACAGAAGTTTTCCAGAAGACAACGCGCCAACCAGAAAACCTAGAACAGGAATGTTAACGAAGTATTTGAACAATCCGGAATACGATTTAGAGAATTCATTTGTAATTGGCGATAGAATTACCGATGTGGAATTGGCTAAAAATTTAGGTTCTAAAGCGATTTTTATTAAAAACGAAGCGAACTTAGGTGGAAATGAAATCGCAACTTCTTTAGAAGAATTACAAAATGTAATTGCGTTGCAAACAACTGATTGGCAAAGTATTTATGAATTTCTAAAATTGGAGGAAAGAACAGCTTTTATCAAAAGAACTACGAATGAAACGGATATTGTCATCACCTTGAATTTAGACGGAACAGGAAAAAGCAACATCAACACCGGAATTTCCTTTTTTGATCACATGTTAGATCAAATTGCGCGTCACGGTCAAATGGATTTAGATATTCAAGTCAAAGGTGATTTAGAAGTTGATGAACACCACACGATTGAAGATACTGCAATAGCTTTAGGGGAAGTTTTTGCCAAAGCTTTGGGTAATAAATTAGGAATCGAGCGCTACGGATTTTGTTTACCAATGGACGATTGTTTGGCACAAGTGGCGATTGATTTTGGAGGTAGAAATTGGTTGGTTTGGGAAGCTGAATTCAAACGTGAAATGATTGGTCAAATGCCTACTGAAATGTTTTTCCACTTCTTCAAATCGTTCACAGATGGCGCCAAAGCGAATTTAAACATCAAAGCAGAAGGCACCAACGAACACCACAAAATTGAAGCGATTTTTAAGGCTTTTGCAAAAGCTATAAAAGTTGCTGTAAAAAGAGATCCAGAAAAAATGATTTTACCCTCAACAAAAGGAATGTTGTAATAATTTGTTTCAAGTTTCAGGTTTAAAGTTGATTTAATTCTGAATAACCTGAAGCTTGAAACCTGAAACAAAAAAAAATGAAAATAGCAATAATAGATTACGGAGCTGGAAATGTTCAAAGTGTTTTATTCGCTTTGGAACGACTTGGTTATGAAGGTAATGTTACTAATGATTGGTTTACCATAAAATCGGCTGATAAAGTCATTTTTCCTGGTGTAGGCGAGGCGAGTAGTGCGATGAAAATGTTGGTTGACAGTGGATTAGATGTATTGATTCCAACCCTGAAACAACCGGTTTTAGGAATTTGTTTGGGGATGCAATTGATGTGTAAACATTCAGAAGAAGGCAATACCAACGGATTAGGAATTTTTGATGTCAACGTCGTAAAGTTTTCAAATCAAGTAAAAGTCCCTCAAATGGGTTGGAATACGATTTACAATCTGAAATCACCATTATTTAATGGAATTAAAGAAAACGAATTTATGTATTTAGTTCATAGTTTTTACGCGCCATTAGCTGAAAACACGATTGCTACAACGAATTACGAACTCGAATATAGCACGGCATTGCAACGCGATAACTTCTTCGGAGTACAATTTCACCCTGAGAAAAGTGGAGTGTTTGGAGAACAAATTTTGAAAAACTTTTTACAATTATGAGATTAATACCTGCAATAGACATCATTGATGGAAAATGCGTCCGACTTTCTAAAGGTGATTATGATACAAAGAAAATATACAACGAAAATCCGCTTGAAGTAGCCAAATCCTTTGAAGCACATGGAATTCAGTATTTGCATTTGGTTGATTTAGACGGAGCTAAATCAAGCCGAATTGTGAACTACAAAATATTGGAACAAATTGCTTCGAAGACGAGTTTAAAAATCGATTTTGGTGGAGGTTTAAAATCCGATTCTGATTTAAAAATTGCTTTCGAAAGTGGAGCGAATCAAATCACTGGTGGAAGTATTGCCATCAAACAGCCAGAAGTTTTCAAGAATTGGATTCAGCAATATGGAGCAGATAAAATCATTTTGGGAGCCGATGCTATGAATGAAAAGGTCGCCATTTCAGGTTGGTTGGAAGAATCAAAAGAAGAAGTAATTCCATTTATTCAAAATTATCAGAAAGAAGGTATTCAATACGTTATTTGCACCGATATTTCTAAAGATGGTATGTTAGAAGGTCCAAGTTTTGAATTGTATCAAAAAATTTTAGATTCCGATTTGTCAAATCGAGCGGAGTCGAGATTAAAACTCATCGCTTCAGGAGGAATTTCTACTTTCGATGAATTACCCAAATTAGCCGAATTAGGTTGCGAAGGAATCATCATCGGAAAAGCGATTTATGAAGGTAGAATCACCTTAAAACAATTGGAAAATTATATTATTAATAAGTAAAAAGTAAAAAGTTCTTTAAGCTAATCACTATTTACTAATCACTTATCACTAAATTATGTTAACAAAAAGAATCATTCCCTGCTTAGACATTAAAAACGG
>JACXVH010000441.1 GCA_014763515.1 Flavobacteriaceae bacterium | reverse complement strand
GTTTTTGGAAGAGGCAATGGTCTTAATGTTTTACTTAAAACCGAAAAATGGTCAACGCGAACTGATTTTTCTCCAACTTTTGTCAAAAACAATTCGCCTTCAATACCTATAAAATCTCCTAAATCGATTAATTTTTTAAAAACGGTATTGTACAATGTTTTGTCTTCGCCTTCACAAATTACATCGCGGTTAAAATACAGCTGAATTCTTCCTTCGCTGTCTTGTAATTCAGCAAAAGAAGCTTTTCCTTGATCGCGAACACTCATTAAACGTCCGGCAATAGTAACTTGCTTACCTTCAGAGAAATCGTCCTTTATTTGTTTCGAAGTGTGATTCACAGGATACAAATTGGCAGGATACGGATTAATGCCAAGTTCTCTTAACTTGGTTAATTTTTCTCTTCTAATGATTTCTTGTTCTGAAAGTTGCATACATTTTTAATTTAAGCGTGCAAAGATAAAATATTTTGTTTCAAGTTCAAAGTTGAATTTGTTTGATTTTGGTAGCGAATAGTTTGTGTTTTTTTTGCTTACGGTGTTCCTGCTGTTCGTTTTATCTTTTTTATTCTCGACTTCGCTCGAACTGGTAAAAAAAGGATATCACTCCCATCAGGGCTAAACGGTAAACTATTTGTATATTTGTAGCCTAAATTAAATGATACAATGTAGAAGAAATATTTGCTAAAGTTGTTGATCAAAAAAAACTAAAGCGCGAAAATCCAGATATTAAAACGGATAATTATTTTCTGTTTGTAGAACATCCACATGTTTATACATTAGGTAAGAGCGGAGATATTTCTAATCTATTATTAAATGAAAATCAACTTCAAGAAAAGGGTGCTACTTTTTACAAAATAAATAGAGGAGGAGATATTACCTATCATGGGCCAGGACAAATCGTAGGTTATCCAATATTGGATTTGGAAAATTTTTTTACTGATATTCACAAATATCTTCGACTGCTTGAAGAAACTATTATTTTAACTCTAGATGAGTATGGGATAAAAGGGACTAGAAGTGAAGGTGAAACTGGAGTTTGGTTAGATGTGGGAACTCCATTTGCTCGTAAAATATGTGCTATGGGAGTAAGGGCTAGTAGATGGGTAACCATGCATGGTTTTGCATTTAATATCAATGCTGATTTGGGTTATTTTGACAATATTATTCCATGTGGAATTAGGGGAAAAGGAGTTACTTCATTACATGTCGAATTAGGAAGAAATATTGACGAGATAGAAGTAAAGAAAAAAATATTAAAGCACTTTGCAAAACTTTTTGAAGCAAACTTTTCTTGAGTTAACTATCAAAATTAAGTTCCAGTTGGTCTGGCAAAAGCTTAAAGCTTTTTCTGTGATA
>JACXVH010000440.1 GCA_014763515.1 Flavobacteriaceae bacterium | reverse complement strand
ACAATTATTAAATTTACATTGGTCTTTTAAAGCAAAAAACTCTGGAAAGTAATCTCCTATTTCTTCGGGTTTCATATCAACAATTCCAAAACCTCTAATGCCAGGAGTATCTATAATTTTTGCTCCAAATTCTAAATCAAACATTTCAGCAAAAGTTGTGGTATGTTGGCCTTGCTGATGTTGTTCAGAAATTTCAGCTGTTTTGAGATTTAATCTAGGCTCGAGAGCATTTACTAAAGTTGATTTCCCAACACCTGAATGACCAGAAAACATACAAACCTTGTCTATCATTAAGTTTTTTAACTCATTAATACCTTTTTCTTCTTTGGCAGAAACACGTAAACATTGATAACCAATTTCTGAATAAATGGTTTGTAAATATAATTGTTCATCTAGATTATATTCATCTAAAGTATCTATTTTATTAAATACAAGAACTGCTTCTATTCCATAAGCCTCTGCTGTAACTAAAAAACGATCTATAAAACTAGTTGTTGTAACTGGATTATTAATTGTAACTAAGAGAAAAACAATATCAATATTTGAAGCAATAATATGGGTTTGTTTAGAAAGATTTACTGATTTTCTTACAATATAGTTTTTTCTATCATGAATGGTATGAATTACTCCGTAAGTTTCATCAGAAGAGTTTTCTAGTTCAAAATCTACAGTATCGCCCACAGCAATTGGATTGGTACTTTTAATACCTTTTATGCGGAATTTACTATCGCCCACAGCAATTGGATTGGTACTTTTAATACCTTTTATGCGGAATTTACCTTTTATTCTGCAATTGTAAAAAACTCCATTTTGGTCTTTTACAACATACCAACTACCAGTAGATTTATAAACCGTTCCTGTCATTAATAAATTAACTCAAATTATTTTGAGGACATTCTTACCTCCTCTATTTGCAAATATAAATCATTTTAGATTTCTTTTTTTTATCAATTAGCTTCTTATTTTTTATATTTTTTTTTAAGTTTGAAAACAAACCATTTTAAATATGAAGAAAAAATTTTTATTCATCCTAATTGCGTTTTTAGGATTTTTATCGGGAGAAGCTCAAGTTTTTGAGTACAAAGTAATTACTAGTGTCGAATCGATTGTTCCTAACGGTTTAGGAAGATCAAGATTAATTTCTGCTAACGAAGAAAGAAATTATAAAGAATTTACCTCAACACGATCTGATGAAGACGACGAAAGAAATAAAAGTGATAGAGGTGAAATCAGAGTAAAAAACTTTGATGAAACGAAATTGTTAAACTTCTATAATATTGGAGGTATTCGTTTTCAAAATATTGCAGCTAACGATGCTGTAATTACATCAAAAATCAACACTATGATTGAAGAAGGTTGGGATTTAGCCTTTGTTACGAGTGCTGTTGAAAGTGAAGCTGGAAAAGGAGATGGAAACGGAATTTTTATTACTCGATATATTTTTAAAAAAATCAAACAATAAATAAAAAGACACTATCCTAAAAAGTGTGTAAGTTAAAAATAATGGGGTTTGACTTTTTAATTAAAGTTGAACCCTTTTTTCAAAAATAGTTAAGAACTGATT
>JACXVH010000111.1 GCA_014763515.1 Flavobacteriaceae bacterium | reverse complement strand
CAAACTGGAATAACCGTCTTTTACATTAAATTTTGCAATAGATTCTGCTTGTTCTTCAGTAAAATTCCAATTTTTAATGGCATATTCTTTTAGATTCGATTTACTATCGAAAAAATATAATACATGCCAAATATCTTCTTGTTCTTTTTCGGTAAACTCAAACCATTTTTTTCCGAAATATTTTTTGTTTGATAGATTGGAAATAGTGTGAGTTCCCACAATTTTATCGTCATCTTTATAATTGAATTTGAACTCGGCACTTTCCTTTCCAATTACTTTTCTTATTTTTTTGAAGTCTGGTTTTTCATTTGCATATAGGAGATCTACAATTTTCTCTTTTTCTTCTTGAGAAATTTTCTTTCCATTATATTCCACGGTATTCACCCATTGCCAAACTCTAAATTGCTCAAATGGAATAGCACTAATTGGACATTTTGTTTTATTAGGTTCAAAAGAACAATTTCCAACCAAATGTTTTTGGGAGCGTAATGGCCGTTGATGAAATAAAATACCATCTTCTTTATAACCATCTAATTTTCTTCCACCAAATAAAGTTTTTAATTCGTCTGTAAGTTCAGTATGAAATTGAGATTGTTTATTCCAAATAATTTCAAATTCATTTACATACATTTGTCGAGTAGTGTAACGATTTCGAATTCGTTCCAAACCATTTTGAAAAGGTTGATTTTCTTTAGGATAAATTTCAAACAAATAAGAACCTAAAGTTTTATCTTGTATGTTTTGTTGAGTTTCAGTAATTCCAATTTTACCTTCTTTTGAATTTCCTTTAAAAATAGTGCCATCGTCACTTCCGCCTTTTCTACTATTGCTTAAAAATCCACGTCTTTGAATTAAATGATAAAAAATTCTACCTATTTCTTCCAAAGATACTTTTTCATTCAAAGCTTTTTGACGTAATTCATAAGGATTTAAAGCAAACCAATTGGCTAATTTTTCCGAAGGAAATTCTTTAGTTTTTTTCCATTCTTCAAAATCAACAGCAACCATAGGACACATCTTATTTTCAGCAAGCGCTTTTAATAAAATTTTTTTTCTTAGTTTTCTTCTAAAGAATTGCCTTCTAACACCTCTTGCTTCAGTTCGACTTGCATTTTTAGAAATTTCTCCATCACCATCACCTAAATTTTCAACACCCATTGGAAATATTCTACTTCCCATGCCTAAAATTTTATTATTTGTGTCATCTATTAAAGCCCAACCAATACTGTTTGTTCCTAAGTCTAATCCCAAGATTTTAGCCATCTTTTTTGTTTTTTTATTATAAGATTATAAAAATAAAAAAAAGAATTTTATTGTAATTGTGGAAAACCATAAAGTAAATTAAAAAGGATTTTTTTATATTTGTGACAGATTAAACTATCTAATCTTTAATCTTATCACAATAAGGCTATATGCCGTAGATGAAAATCTTAAGTCCTGCTTCGGTGGGACTTTTTTATTTTCTCAACTTCCTCAAAAGATATTCAGTAGCTTCCGCATCGGAGATGAGCGGTTTCTTTTTAGATTTTTTTGTAGTAGTAAAAGAAGGCGAAACAACATTCAACATTTTATACAGCCTTTCGACTTCCTGTTGAGGAAGAGCTTGTATTACGTTGTATGCTGTCTCGGCTTTCATTGTTTTTGTTTAATTATCTTCTCAATCTTGGTCTAGGGTTTTTCTTTATTTCATTTCCTCGATTTTCTTTAAGAGTATGTGTTGATTCTTGATTAAAACTTTGGCTGTTTCTGTTAACTGATTGGACAAATCTTGTTGTTTCTCGTTGATTTTCTTTAATTCTTCCAGTATTTTTGAGAATAACTGGATCGATTCTGTTTTGTTCATATAATTTTGTTTTAAGTTTATTCCATGATAGGTTGTTACGATTTACATGACTTCCCTTGTATGTTTTTCCTTTGTACTCAAAGGAAATACCTGATATTTTTCCCTCTAGGCTCGCATTAAGTTTTATATTGACTTTTTTCTCTTTAAGCTTCTTCTCAAATTCAAAAATGGATAGATTATGCTTTATAATTTCATTTATGATTCTTTGAAGTTCTAATCTTTCTGGAGCTTCACCTGTTCGTAGGCATTTTTCAATCTCTCCATTAGAAAGTACATTTGATTCTTTACTTTCTTTTAAAAGGGTTAGATTATATTTCAATTCTAATTTTCTAACTATTGCTTCACTTCGTTTGTAATCTTGTGAATCGCTAACTACATCACCAGAAAACTTCACGCGATTCGCAACAATGTGAATGTGCGAGTGATCTTGGTCAGTGTGCTTGTAGATTATATACTGATTATCGTCAAAGCCCATGTCTTTTAAATAATCTCGCCCTAAGTCTGTGAATTCCTTATTTGAAAGCGAATCGGTATAAGGTAAACTAAGCGATGTATGATAAACTGCCTTAGATAAATTGGGTCGTAATTGTCGAACTACATTAAATTCTTTTGTTTGCATAACTACTTTTTCTGAAGCTAAGTTAGTCTCTAAAACAACTCCATAGCCCTTGTCTACTTTGCCCTGATTATATTTTAAAACCCCATAGAAATCAGCGCCTTTTGCTTGTTTTGCGATCATTCTAAAAGTTCTGTTTTAATTTGATTTAAAATATCTTTTAATTCTCTTAAGTCACGATTGAATACATATTTTCCCAAAAAATTTTGATTGCTTTTTTTTGCTAGCTGATTTACATTATTTCCAATGCGACTAAGCTCAATCAATAACTCACGATTAATTGGAGACATAGCATGTTTGGGTAACTGTTTATTCAATGCTCTTTTTCGAACATATTCCACAACAGATAGTCCATAGGTTTGAGCTAGACTTTCTATCAGAATTTGTTCTTCTAAAGTTAATCTGATATTTGCCTGGAACACTTTTAGGTTATTAATGGTGCATTTTGGTCTTGCCATACTATTAGTTTTAAAATTTCAGGTTTTCGATAGCAATAACATGAAAAAGAAAACCCATCTAAATTCATTCGTTAGAACAAATTTAAATGGGCTATCATTCGTATACTACAGTTACCGTACAGATGCTTGTACGGCAAATTTTACTCCTCTATTATATGATAAAGTTTTACAATGTCCTCTTGAGCTTCATTACCTACAATATAGAAATCTGGCATACTCGCAAGTAACCCTATAGTTTCTCGATATTCTTTTAAGGAATATGTATCATCGCCATAATAATTAAAAGGATTTTTTGGATGTGTCTCCTGTGGCGTGTTAAATTTTGATTTATCTCTGTTTTTTATTTTAAACCTTCGTTTTGATTCGTCTTCAATATCGTTAAAAACTATCTGTTCTTTATCGTAGCTTTTTAATTTATAATATCGCTCTTGAAGTATAACAACAAGAGCTCTTCGTCTTGATAAAGATGATTTAATAGTAAAACCGTCAAGCCTGTTTGCAGCATCTTTGAGATCAGAAAGAAATTTTTGAACAAGTTCTAAATTAAAGGTAGAATCACCATTAATTATTGAATGATATTTTACATCATACTTTTCTAAAACTTCAAAAAGTGTTACTAAGTCCATTATAATTTTGGCCCTCCCATACCTCTATTGTTGTTCCAACGTAGCGTGAAAGATTTATTTAGGATCTTTTTGTATACATTTTGATTAATTATTAATTTATGCATTTTATCTCTAGCTACATTAGTTACCAAACCGTATTCCATTTTATTGCCCTTTGAATTTGTTAACTTTTCTTTTAAGGACAAGCCTATTAAAAACTGTTCCGAAAGTGGAAAATTATAGTCATTTGCCTTCATTATTTGTTGCGCTATTTTTTCCATAGGATCTACTTCTTTCTTCAAAGCATTTTGAATTTTAGCACCATAAAAGTTTAATTCTCTTTCGTCTATAATTACATTAGAAAAATTTTTCATGAAAAGTTCACCATATTCAAAACTTCTAATTGGCATATAATCTAACATGGCAACGGATATGAATTCATGTATTTCAGGATGATTGAAAACATAATTTGGATTATATTTCTTTTCTGCAAAAGATTCCAACCAATCCTTTTTAAAGCCGTCAAGATTTTCTAACATTTGTCTTCCGAAGTCTCTGGTGGTATTCATTATTTCAGATCTTTCAGAAGCAATAAAATCGTTAAGTTCATCCCATTTTTCCCTATCTTCTAAAGAATGAAATTGTGAAGAAAAAATTAATGAAATGATAGATTTCAACTCATCCAAATTCAATCGAATAGAGGTTGAATTTTGCTCTTTTAATCGAGTTGAAATTTCACTATAACTAACCCGATTGTAGTCTTTACTTTCTAATAATTTTATTTGCATATAAATAGATTTTAATTCAAAAATAAACAAATATTTTAAATACAAAAACCTGATATTCAGTTACTTATATATAAAATATTTATAAAAAAATTAAAATATAAATATTATTTATATATCTTTTAAAAGCATAAAGACATACTTTTTTTAAATAATGAATTAAGCATCAATTATTTAGGAATAAACACTAGATAAAAGTGTGTAAATAGAACCTTCTACAATGAAACATTTTTTTTGATTTTTTTTTCTGATTTTTTTAATTGTAATGAAAATAGCATCTAATTTCAAACTGAAAACAGTGAAAATTAAATATCAACTTGTTTTGAATTTATAGAAGTTGAAAATTTTGGGGTGTGGGGTGCAACCCTGCCAAGCCTGCGACTGAAGGGAGCACGTTTTCGCTAGCGAAAACATGGCTTGCTTCATGACAACCCGAAAGTTTGAAGTTTCTCAGTTTTTATCTTTGATTGTATTTAAAATAAACTGGAAATTAGTCTGTAATTATATCGATTGCATGTAAGATTTCTGAAATTGATTGTTTATTTATAACACTCAAATCGATTTCGTTAGCTAATCTTGAAATTTGATTTTGTAACATTTCCCGTACTTCTTCATTTAATCCGCTTTCTTTAGGTTCATACAACTTCTGAGCAAAATATCGTCCTAGCTTTTCTTCGAAATCTTCTTTAGTATATTCAGAATCGTCCTCATTTTCGAATTCATCAATATGATTTAAATAATTTTCATTTAGAGTGAAAAACTGTAATGCAGTTAAATCATCTTCGTCTAATTCATTTAAAAATGTATTAATATAATTTTCAACTTACTCTAAAGTGTCTGGATAAATATCTCCTTGATAGTAGTTTATTGTTTCCAGTAATGGATTAATATTTTTTGGTTTAAGTTTTAAATTTTCTTTAGAACAATTGGGAAATGAAAAAGTGAATAGAAACTCTTTTATTAAATTTCTTTTCGCATATCTACATAACACTTCATTAATCTGTTTAGTAACAATTAACTTTTCATCTACAGTAATCATATTTTTGAATTTACTATTATAACCCGTTGTGCATTATTAAACGAGATTTATTTTTAAATTGTTTATATTTCTATTAAATACAAATTTATTCAAAAATTGAATAGAAGTTAATGT
>JACXVH010000110.1 GCA_014763515.1 Flavobacteriaceae bacterium | reverse complement strand
TGCTTCACTATAAAACTGTGAAGTTCTCTGTAATTTTTGAGAATCTTTTAATGTTGACATTTTTCTTGTTTTTTAGTCAACTTTTTTCAGGACAAGACATGGAAAAAAATAAACCCCGCAAATCGCGGGGTTTATTTTATTTATTCTTTTGCAATTATCTGTAGAGTTTCTCTAGAAATTTGTTTTAATAAAACTGTTTTGTTGGTTTCTACAACTTCTGTTGATTTATTATCGAAATGACGAATGGTGTAAAGTGAAACATTTTCGTTATAGGTTATTTTAAATTTTTTTGCCAATTCTTGTTTTAATTCTTTAAAATTTAAATATTTATCTTCAATACAAACTGAGAAACTAATTGCCGAGTTTTGAATTAGATTCACTTTAATTTTATACTTGTGGAGTAAAGCAAAAATTTCACTAATATTTTCTTCCATCATAAAGGAGAAATCCAATGACGATAATGAAAGTAAAAGTTGGTTCTTTTTAACAATAAAACAAGAAGTATGTGGTTCTAAATCGGCTCCTTTAGAAACTGAGGTTCCTGGCAAAAGCGGATTTATAAATGATTTTACAAATAATGGAATTTCTTTTCTTTGTAACGGTTGTAAAGTTTTTGGGTGAATTACACTTGCACCGTAAAATGCTAACTCAATGGCTTCTCTATAAGAAATTTGATTTAGTAAAACGGCATTTTCAAAATATCTAGGATCGGCATTTAAAACTCCGGGTACATCTTTCCAAATCGTAACACTTTCTGCTCCCAAACAGTAAGCAAAAATAGCGGCAGTATAATCAGAACCTTCACGACCTAAAGTAGTAGTAAAGTTGTTGTCATCTGAACCTAAAAATCCTTGTGTAATGGTTAACGATTTTTTGTCGATTGTTTTAACGATTAAATCTTGAGTTTTTTCCCAATCCACATTTCCATCGCGATAGTTATTATCTGTTTTAATTAAATTTCTAACATCTAACCAAGTATTGTGAATGTTTACTTCTTTTAAATAAAAACTTATTATAGTAGTAGAAACTAATTCTCCGTAACCAATTACTTGATCGTAAACGAAACTATAATTTGGCGATTTATTACTTCTAACAAAATATTCTAGATCATCGAATAAAGCTGTAACCTCAAAAAACACTTCATGTTCTTCATTGTCAAATAATTCCATCATAATTTGGTTGTGGTACTTTCGTACTTCTTGTAATGATGCATTTAACTCACTAGACTTTTCAAAGTAGTTCTTTATTACAACTTCTAAAGCATTTGTAGTTTTTCCCATCGCAGAAACTACAATTAAAGTGTTTTCGAAGCCCACTTGTTCTAATACAGAGGCTACGTTTTTTACGCCATTTGCATCTTTAACTGATGCACCACCAAATTTATATATTCTCATTATCTATTCGTATTAATATAAAAGTATTAACTATTAAGATTTAAGAATTGATTTATTCCGTTTTCATCCATTTGAACTACACGCCAATCTTCTAATATTTTAGCGCCACTTTTTTGGTAAAATTCTATAGCGGGAGTATTCCAATCTAGAACATTCCATTCAATTCTTCTAACGCCGTCTAATTTACCTTGCTCAATAATTTTTTTATACAAAGCCGAACCTGTACCTGTTCCTCTTTTCGATTCTTTTACAATTAAATCTTCTAAATGTATAGTTTTTCCCTTCCAAGTAGAATATCTGTAGTAATAAAGGGCAATGCCAATAACCTCGCCTTCAACTTCTGCAACAAATGTTTTAAATAAAGGATTTTCTTTAAAGCCATCTTCTTCAAGATCTTTTTCGGTAATGACAACAGCATCTGGTTCTTTTTCAAAAACTGCTAATTCTTTTATTAAGGCTAGTATTGATGGAATATCTTTTTTTTCTCCTTTTCTAACAATCATTGTATGAGTAAATTTCGTGCAAATTTAACATTAAGAAGGACATCTTTTTTAATTTTTTTCTTCCTATCACAAAAAATCCGATATTTGTGCCAATTAAACAACTACAACGATTTCGAAATGCAAGAAAGAAACACCACTCTAGGAGAGTTTATCATTGAAAATCAAAAAGCTTTTCAATATTCTACAGGAGAATTATCAAGAATTATTAATTCTATAAGATTAGCTGCAAAAGTGGTTAATTACAAAGTAAATAAAGCAGGTTTAGTTGATATTGTAGGAGCTGCTGGAGAACAAAATATTCAAGGTGAAGACCAACAAAAACTTGATGTTTTTGCAAATGAAACTTTTATACAAACTTTAATTAACAGGGAAATTGTTTGTGGGATTGCATCTGAAGAAAACGACGATTATATTACAGTTGCTGGTGCCGATAATAGCCATAACAATAAATATGTTGTTTTGATGGATCCTTTGGATGGTTCGTCTAATATTGATGTAAATGTTTCGGTTGGAACTATTTTTTCAGTTTTTAGAAGAATAACACCAATGGGAACTCCGGTACAAATGGAAGATTTTTTACAACCAGGTGTTAATCAGGTTGCAGCAGGATATGTTATTTATGGAACTTCGACGATGTTGGTTTATACAACAGGTCACGGCGTAAACGGATTTACATTAAATCCAGCTATCGGAACTTTTTATTTATCACACCCAAACATGCAGTATAAAGAAAATGGTACTATTTACTCGATAAACGAAGGTAATTATGTTCATTTTCCTCAAGGTGTGAAAGATTATTTAAAATATTGTCAAAAAGAAGAAGAGGATAGACCATACACTTCGCGTTATATAGGAAGTTTGGTTTCTGATTTTCATAGAAATATGATTAAAGGAGGAATTTATATTTATCCTACAAGTTCAAAAGCACCAAAAGGTAAATTGCGTTTGCTTTATGAATGTAATCCAATGGCATTTTTAGCAGAACAAGCTGGAGGAAAAGCTTCTGATGGTTTTAAAAGGATTATGGAAATTCAGCCCACAGAATTACATCAGAGAGTTCCATTCTTTTGCGGAAGTAAAAATATGGTGGAAAAAGCAGAAGAATTTATGAAAAACGCTGAAAAATAGATTTATCATTCTGAACTCAGAATCTAAATAAAAAGTATAAATTATAACGGTTTGAGAATTTTTATTATATTTGAAAATATAACTTTAATATTTTCATTTATGAAAAAAACAATTCTACTCTTTTTATTTATTATTTTTTATGGGGGGGTATTCTCAAATAAAAAATAATTTTGATAATGCAAAAATACCCACTGGTATGGTACAAGGTCCTAAAAATGGGCAGTATATCCCACCTCCAACTGGAGGAGCACAATTAATTTGTGATGTTAATGGAGTAACTATTACTACTAGTGGTAGTTCTAGTTCAAGTTATTATGGTCCAAATGACCCTATTTATTCATCTTGTAATCCTCAAGCAAGTTTTACGGGTGATGGAAGTTGGACAGGTACAACATCTACAGGTATTTTAGTTTACACTTTTAGTCAGCCTGTTATAAGTGCTACAATAAGCTATTCAGTGATAGACTTTAATGATGTTGGAACCATTTCAATTAATAGTTCTGGTATACAATTATCAAACCTATGTGATTTAAATGCTAATGGTGTTGAAATATCTAGTACATTCCCATTTTTTGAAAATGGAGATGTTTCCTTAACAGTTTCTTCACAAAACCCATTTACAACCATAACACTTACCAATACTGGAGGAGCAAGTGGATGGGTTGCAGGAAATCCTTGTAATTTTTCATATATTTTACCTTTAACAATTTCAAACTGCGACAAAGTATATTTGGATATGCCTTGTTACCATGAAACACAAGCTCAAACCACAACACTAACTGTTTTTAACAATAGTAATAATGGACTCTTAAATGAAGATTGTGAATCTTGCTTAATAAATGGTTTACCTTGTTCTTCGACTAATGTAATCATAGAACCACTTAATACAATGCCTTATGGTTGTTACTTTAACACTGATGGCACGCTTACTATACCTGCAGGCACAATGCCTTTTGAAAGTGAAATTTATTACAACTTGCGTTCTATACAAAACCCAACAGTAGTAAGTGGTCCTTACCGTTTAAACTTTGGAATATTACCTAAAGCATTACCAAATACTCCTAGAATTTATATAGAAAATGCTAGTAGTGCCAACCCTAGCTACTATGTAAACGGTAGTGTAAACGTATTAACCGATAGCTATGTAAGAGCTAGCATTACTGGTGATTGCGATAGTATTATTACTGCTGAAATTGGTGATCTAACCGAGGAAAACAAAGTAACCTTACACGAGCTTACCAACCCACAAAATCCATATTATTACTTAGATACGAGTACTGGAGAAATTAGATATCGTGGGCAATATAGTAGTAATCCAAGTTTAACTATACCTACATTACCTGAGCGTGGTTATCAATTAACATATGAAATGTGTGTAAATCATAATGGAGTGGCTACATTTTGTGAATGGGCTTATATTGATATTATGTATGTTTTTGCAAACAGAATGGCAAACCCTAACCATATTGTTAAAGTATATCCTAATCCTTCTATTGATGGTGTTTACACCTTAACTTTTGAAGAAAAATTTGCAACGGCAACAACGGAAGTGTACAATTTAATGGGTATCTTAGTACACCAAGAAGAAGTAAAATCTTCTAACGAAACAAAACTTTATTTGAATGCTTTACCCAAAGGTACTTATGTATTAAAAACAACCGTTAACAATACAACTTATACCAGTAAACTGATAAAACAATAAAAACAAAAGACTTTAAAAAAAGTAACTTTGTCATTCTGAACACCTGCGATTAAGCAGGTGGTTCAGAATCTTAAAAATTATTTTAAACAGCTTATAAAAAATATTAATGCTATGAAAAAAATATTCTTTTTATTGATGTTTATCTATTGGAATGGTTTTTCCCAAATCATCAATTTTCCAGACCCTGTTTTTAAATCCGTTCTACTACAATCTTCGACTTCCAACTTTATTTGTGGAGGAATTAAAATTGATGCTAACGATGATGGCGAAATAGAGATAAGCGAAGCCGAGGCTATTTATTCTATTTCTTTTCCACCAGGAAATGTAACCGATGTAACTGGTATTGAATATTTTATAAATTTAGTCACTTGTGGTCTTAGTTCAAATCAAATTACCCATGCAAATTTTATTAATTTACCTAATTTACAAACACTAGGTGTTAACAATAATCAATTACAAAACCTAAATGTAACTGGTTTAACCCAACTTTATTTTATAAATTGTGGGGGTAACCCATTAACGAGTGTAAATTTTTCGAGTTTACCCGCTTTAGACACTTGTATTTGTACTAATTTAAATGTAACGGAGTTAGATTTTTCTAACAATCCTGTTTTTAGAAGGTTGGGGTGCTCTAACAATCCAAATTTAGTAACGGTTAAAATAAATAATGGTTACCCACATGTGGCATCTAATACTATTTATAACAGTTGCTGGGATAACACTCCTAATTTAACGTA
>JACXVH010000109.1 GCA_014763515.1 Flavobacteriaceae bacterium | reverse complement strand
GTATAAACGATAACTAAAATTCCAATTACAATATTTAGCATGGTTAGATTCCATCCTAATAAGGCTGATAATATAATTGAAGGAGCATAAATAGTTAATCCTGTACCTAATCCGCGTTGAATTAAAAATAAAATAGCAGCTAAAGAGCGCGTTTTTACATCAAAACGTTCTTCTAAATATTCATAAGCTGTATATACTTTAAGTTTATGATAAATAGGAATAAAAGTGTAAGCAATTACAATCATGGCTATTGGTAAACCAAAATAGAATTGCACAAATCCCATACCGTCGTGATAGGCTTGACCTGGAGTAGATAAAAAAGTAATAGCACTGGCTTGAGTTGCCATTACTGAAATACCTACAGTAAACCAAGGGGTTTCATTGTTATCTAAAAGATAGTCTTTTACATTTTCGCTTCCTTTCGTTTTTAAGGCTCCATAAGCCACTATGAAAAGTAGCGTACAGATTAAAACAATCCAATCTAAACTTTCCATATTATGAATAAATTTCCATTAATAAATAAAAAAGCAAAATATAAAGCGCATTTAGTAATAATACTATCGTATAACTTTTTTTCCATTGATGTTTTTTGTTGCCAATCATTGTTTTAATGCTATTAAATTTGCCAATAATTTATAAGCGCCACTTACTCCTTCGGGTAATTCTCTAAAGAATGAAATTCCGGTGTAAATGTAATTTCCTTTTCCATATTTGGCTATAAGTAAACTTCCTTTGGTTTCTTCTTCGCCGTTATCATGCATGGCTAATATAGGAATAAATTCATTATCCCATTTATTAGGAAAATATAAGCCTCTTTCTTGTACCCAACCTTCAAAATCTTTTGAAGTTATTTTATTAGGAGAATTTAATACAGGATGGTTTGGCTGTAAAAATTTAACTTCAGCATTTTCATTGGTAACACGGTCTCTTGAAAGTAAAATTGAATAAGGGGCTAAATTGTTAGTTAGTAAATTGTTAGTTGTGTTGTATTGAACTATTACATTACCACCTTGATTAACATATTCAAAAAGAATTTTGTTTTTATATTTTAACTCTTCTAATACATTAAATGCTCTAATTCCTACAATAACAGCATCAAATTTTTTAAGGTTTTCGATCGTAATTTCTTTTGGGTTTATATACGTAACCTTATAATCTAGGTTTTCTAAATTTTTACCAACCTCATCGCCAGCCCCCATAATGTAGCCTATATTTTTTCCAGTAGTTTTTATATCTAAATTTACAAACTTAGCTACAGAATTTTCAAGAATAGTTTGTTTTGGAATATGTTTGTAATCGATTTGAATTAATGATTTATCGTAAATTTTATCATTTGATTCTACAATTGCTTTAATATTTACTTCAGAATCAAAACCTGGAGAGGTAACATTGAAACTTACTAAGAAAGATTCGTTTTTGCCAACAACTGCAGTAGGTATTTTTTTAACATCAGAAATCCAACCTTTAGGTAATTGCAAACTAACATATCCTGACGCATTATCTTCAAAAGCTGTAACTTTTACTTGAACTTCTTTTGTTTGATTAGCACTAAAAACATATACATTAGAAGTAAGTTCTACAGCAAATTTGGGAGCAACAACAAATGGGTTATAAGTTTCTCCTTCATTAGGTTCATTCTTCTTAAATGTTAGATTTTTTGTAATATTAATCTTTTGATTTTCAATCTCTAATTCGAAAACTACTGGAAATGAGTTATTTAATTCAGGTAAATTTCTTAAAGCAGAATTTGAAACGGTATATAAACCATTTTGTTGTGGCTCATTTAACCAAAATAAATTTGATAAAGGCCAATTTTCTGGAATTTTAAATTCAAAGTTTTTGGTGTATTTTTCGTTATTATTTAATTGAATATTAACGTTTTGGTTGTTTTGGTTTAAGAAGAGAACAGTATTTAATTTAATTGTTGCATCACTTCTGTTTATTGCTTCGATAGAAATTTCGATATTTGAATTTGGTGTTGCTAATTCTACTGAACTAATAGCTTCTAAATACAAACCAGCACAAGCTTCAATGATTGATTTTATTTCTTCAGTTTTAATTTTTTTCCAATGTTCGTCTTCAAGATTCTGAATCAATTGGTATGCTTTAACCAACTGAGCTAAATGCGAAGCTGGATTTTTAAAATTGAAGTTTTCTTGAATAGGTAGTAAAATTTTAGCAATTTCGTTTCCTCCTTTAATTCGGTTCCAAGAAGTGTCTATTCCTTCAAATAAATTATCTTTAGATGGTAAATTTCCTTTAATTAATTCTAAATATTCTAAATCGTCTCCACGTGTTCCAATAGTTCCAAAGCCTTGACATTTATGTTGACTACGACTTAAAGCAGCAATTTCATGATTACTTTTTCCTAAAATAGGATAGTAAACGTTGGCATTTATAGACAATAATTTAGATTTATCGGCTTTATTAAATTTTTCTTCACTTCCATAAAACCACCAAGAAGTATTAAAGAACAAACGTTTTGGTTTTATTTTAAGTAAATCGTATGTTTCTAAACTCAACATAGCTGAAGCAGTATGATGTCCGTGAGTAGTTCCTGGAGTTCTATAATCGAAACGGTTAATTACAATATCAGGTTGAAAATTTTCCATTGCTTGAACAACATCTGCAAGGACTTCTTTTTTATTCCAAATTGAAAAGGTTTCATTAGGTTCTTTACTGTATCCAAAATCATTTGCTCTTGTAAAATATTGTGTACCGCCATCAATTCTTCTAGCAGCCAATAGTTCTTGTGTTCTAATTGCTCCAAGTTTTTCTCTTAATTCTGGGCCAATTAAATTTTGTCCGCCATCGCCACGAGTCAAAGATAAATAAGCTGTATTAGCATGATAATGATTTGAAAAATAGGTGATGAGTTTTGTGTTTTCATCGTCTGGATGTGCGGCAACATATAAAACTTTTCCTAGAAAGTTAAGTTTTTGAACCTTCTCGTAAATTTCGTTAGAATTTAGCTTTTTTGGAGTTTGGGCAAATAGTGTTGTAGTTATTAAAATTGCTATAAAGCTTATTTTTTTTATCATTTTTTCTTTGGGTTTCATCAAAATTAAAAAAAGGAAGTCAAAATACTTCCTTTTTAAATTTTTTTATGAATTGATTAGTCTGTAAATTCGCTATTTTCCTTATGCTTTTTGATAACTGAAATCCCTTTTTGCATCAATAGATTGTTAGGATACGTTATGGTTTCTCCATCTATTGTTTTTAGTAAAATGTAAAAAGCCTTAATGTCTTCAATTTCAGCTTCAATAGGAAAATCTTTATCATGAATTTTGATAACATCGCCTATTTTAAAGGGGTAAGAAAAGAAAAGGATAACTCCAGCTGTAATATTACTTAAAATTGACCATTGTGCAAATGAAGCAACCCCTACGACAGCAAAAACAGAAGATATAAAAAGAAATATTTGATCTCTTTTAACACCCCAAATAATTACTATGCTTAAAATTGCTAAGACACCTAAAAGAATATTTATATATTTGATTATTAGATTGGTACGATGCTCTAATGCTTGATTTATTTTAGCATATCTTTTTACAATTTTTGCAATAATAGATTTTAGAATTAAAAAAACTAAAATAACTATTAATGTTAAAATTTCTTCGTGTAAATACGGATTTTCAATTATCTTAAACATATTCTAATAATTTATCATAAACTTTATCAATTGGCATTCCTACAACATTTGCATAAGAACCTTCAATTTTATCTATTCCTACTAATCCTATCCATTCTTGAATTCCGTAAGCACCTGCTTTGTCAAATGGTTTGTAGGTTTCTAAATAATAATGTAAAGCTTCATTCGAAAGGTTTTTGAAACTAACTTTGGTTACTTCGTAAAATGTATCAATTGAATTTGAAGTTTTAAAGCAAACAGATGTAATAACTTGATGGGTTTTTCCACTCATCGATTGTAACATATTAAAAGCATCGTTATAATCTTTTGGTTTTCCTAAAGCTTTATTTTCGTGCCAAACAATTGTATCGCTTGTAATGATAATTTCGTTATCGGCTATTTCAGTGAAAGCATTAGCTTTTAATTCGGCTAAGAAATTTGTTATTGCTGATGCTTTTAAATGTTCAGGATAAATTTCTTCAACTTCTTTTAAACGAATCTCAAAATCAATATCTAATTCTTTAAAGAATTGTTGTCTTCTAGGTGAACCAGAAGCTAAAATAATTTGTTTATATTTTAATTTCTCTCTAAGCATTTGTAATAGCGTAAGTAATAATCCAAATAGAAAAAATACCAAATAGTAAAACTATCTTTAAAAGCAAACTTAAGTTTTTAAAATCTTTTTGAGTTTTTGCTGACCAAGATTTAATTACAAAAAATAGGAGTGGAGCCACTACAAATAGTATTAAATAATAAACGGCAATATCATATTGAGCAAGATTTTTACTCATATAATAAGTCAATGTTGCGATTGCAATAATACCTATAGCAAAAGCAATTTTCATAGTTCTATTTTTTCCAATAAGTACCGGTAAAGTTGCAATTCCAGATGCGTAATCAGCATCAGTATCTTCAACATCTTTAACTATTTCGCGAATTAAATTAATGATAAAAGCAAAAATGGCGTAATCTTTTAGAATTCCGAAAGTTTGTATCATTTGTTCTTTATTACCTTCATAAATCATTGGAACTAAATCAAAAATTCCTAAAATGATGATACTAAAAGATAAAACTGCCGCAACTACTACATTTCCTAAAAAAGCAATTTGTTTTAATGTTGTAGAATAGACATACAATAGCGCTGCAATAACAATAAAAACAGAAGCAAAACTTGGTTTTTCAATTACATTTGATAAATAAAAACCTAATCCAACTCCAAAAATATTTAATCCAACATATAAATTGTAAGCAGTTTTTTCAGAAATGGAAACTCCTATGATTCGCTTTTTAGCAATTTCATCAGTTTCTTGATCCATAATGTCGTTAATAACATAACCGGCAGCTGCTATTAGTATAGTAGACAAAACCAACAAAAAGAATTGAAAATGATTTAAAACTAAAAAATTATAACTTTCTGTTATTTTTGTAAACGTTGCCGTTTTCATAAATGTATAACGAAATACATATTGCATTAAAGCAATCATTGCAAGGTTTTGTATGCGTATAAGTTTTAGGAAGTTCATTAATTGGTAAGTAAAAAGTTTAAAGTCAAAAGTCAAAAGTAAATAAACTCATTTTCAAATTCTCAAATAAACAAATTGACTAATCGTATTTTGCATCAAAATGTTCCATCCATTTATGCTGTACTTTCATTACTTGTTCAATTACATCGCGTACGCAACCTTTTCCGCCATCTTTATGAGAAACATATTTTGAAATTCCTTTTATTTCAGGAGCAGCATTTTGCGGACACGTTGGTAAACCCACCAATTTCATTACGTGAAAATCGGGAATGTCATCGCCCATGTATAATACTTGTTCAGGTTTAATATTATAAATGTCACAATACTCTTTAAAGGTTTCC
>JACXVH010000439.1 GCA_014763515.1 Flavobacteriaceae bacterium | reverse complement strand
CGAACTTCTGCTGCTTGACGTTCAATAGACATGTTTTTATGCAAAACACCTATACCACCTTCACGAGCCATAGCAATTGCCATATCACTTTCGGTAACCGTATCCATGGCTGCTGAAATAATAGGTACGTTTAAAGTAATGTTTCTCGAAAACTTCGATTGAATACTTACTTCGCGAGGTAAAATTTGAGAATAATTTGGGATTAATAATACATCGTCGTAGGTTAATCCTTCACCTACAATTTTAGCAGTATGTGCTTTCATTGCAATTTAGTTGTAGTTGTTAAATTGCATGCAAATATACAAAAAAGTAATTAGTGATTAGTGACTAGTGATTATTTTTTTTAGCCCAGATAGAAATGAAAAGCATTTTATTGAAGAATTCTATTTTTTTGTTGTGCTAAAAAAGCGACCCAAGAAGCTCTTTTTAGTGCTTACAAAAAAAGAATTGTGGATAAAATCTTGAAATGGATAGCTGGAATAGCTTCTAATGAAACTCACCAAATAATTTAGTTGCTTCGTTATAAGCACTTTCAAAACTCATTGGACTAGTGTTTGTGTTTTCTCTTTTCGTAGTGAAATATGACAACAATTTCTCTGTAGGCATATTACCTGTTAAATCGTCTTTTGCCATTGGGCAACCACCAAAACCTTTAATTGCACCATCAAAACGTTTACAACCCGCTCAATTTCTGGATATTTCGGAATTAAATTTGAAAACAAATAATCAATCACTTCAGGTGTTGAACTTCCAATAGTATCGGAAAGTGATAAAATTTTCACTCCCATATTGGCTAATTTCTCTGTCCATTCGCCCACAATTTCAACATTCCAAGGATCACCATAAGGATTTCCAAACCCCATCGATAAATAGGCAACCACTTCTTTATTACTTTTATTAGCAATTTCTAAGATTTCTTGAAGCGTAACGATAGATTCTGCAATGGTTTTGTGCGTATTACGCATTTGAAAGTTTTCGGAAATAGAAAATGGAAAACCTAAATATTGAATTTCTTTATGAACCGAAGCTAACTCTGCTCCTTTTGTATTTGCAATAATCGCCAATAGTTTGCTTTGTGTTTGCGATAAATCTAATTGCGCCAAAACTTCGGCAGTATCAACCATTTGCGGAATGGCTTTTGGAGAAACGAAACTTCCAAAATCGATAGTATCAAAACCTACACGCAATAACGATTGAATGTATTGTACCTTCTTTTCAGTGGGAATAAAATCTTTAATGCCTTGCATGGCATCACGTGGACATTCGATAATTTTGACTTGGCTCATAGGTTTCAAAAGTACTAAAAGAAATCGTTTTCGTAAAATTATTTATTTAGCAATGCTTTGTTGATTTCTTTTATCAATTGCGGACCTTCATAAATAAATCC
>JACXVH010000108.1 GCA_014763515.1 Flavobacteriaceae bacterium | reverse complement strand
TTTAGATGCCAAAACGGCAGAAGATCAACTAAAAGGATTAGACGGCATACTTGTTGCTCCAGGTTTTGGAAGTAGAGGTATTGAAGGGAAAATTCAAACTGTAAAATATGCAAGAGAAAATAATATTCCATTTTTGGGTATTTGTTTAGGAATGCAAATGGCAGTAATTGAGTTTGCAAGAAATGTTTTAGGATATAGCGATGCAAATTCTACAGAAATGAACGAAGTGACTACTCATCCGGTTATTAATTTAATGGAAGAGCAAAAGAATATTGAAAATATGGGGGGAACTATGCGTTTAGGTGCATGGAAATGTAGTTTGAAAGAAAATACGTTGGCTAACAAAATTTATGGGGAATCAGAAATTATGGAGCGTCACCGTCATAGATATGAATTTAATGGAGATTATTTAAGCGATTTAGAGAAAGCAGGTTTAAAAGCTTCTGGAGTTAATCCTGATACAGGTTTAGTAGAAGTTGTAGAAATTGAAAACCATCCTTTCTTTATTGGTGTACAATATCATCCAGAATATAAAAGTACAGTAGCAAATCCACATCCACTTTTTGTGAGTTTGGTTAAAGCAGCTGTCGAACATAAAAATAAATAAATAGTATTAGTTAATTAGTAAAAGCAACTTTTTACTTTTTACTTTTTACTTTTAACTTAAGTATAAATGGAAGAAAAAAAGTTAGACATTAAGTCTATTGTTGGATTTGTTTTAATTTCAGGTCTTTTAGTGTGGATGATGTATACAAACACTCCTACACCAGAAGAGGTAAAAGCTCAAGAAGAAAAAGCTAAAACAGAAAAAATTGAAGCGGAAGTAAATAAAACAGCTACAGCTGTAACTGCAAACCCTACCGATTCATTAAGTGTAGCAAATGCTCAAAAAGAACTAGGCTCTTTTGCATATTCAGCTACTTTACCTTCAGCGAAAGATGAATTTACTGAAGTAAAGAATGATGTTTTAGCACTTAAAATTTCTAATAAAGGTGGTTTTATTACTGAAGCTACAATTTTAGGTTTCGAAAAATTTAATAAAGATTCAAAACAATTAGTTCAACTAATTAAAGACAACAATGCTAATTTTGATCTTACTTTAAATACAAAAGATAACAGAGTTTTACATACAACTGATTTGTTTTTTGAACCTAAAGTTTCTAAAGAAGGCGAAAATCAGGTTGTAACAATGCAACTAAAAGCGGGTCCAAATCAGTTTTTAGAATATCGTTATGTTTTAAAACCAGGCGAATACATGTTAGATTTTGCAATTCGTTCTCAAGGATTAGAAGATGTGGTAAACACATCAAAGCCTTTAGATTTAGAATGGCAAATGAAAACGTATAGAAATGAGAAAAGTATTTCTTACGAAAATCGTTATACTGAAGTTAGTTTTGAGTATGAAAATGGTAAAGACGATTATTTAAATGCTCAGAAAAAATTATCAGAAGCTACTGCAGAAGATGTAACTTGGGTAGCTTATAAACAACATTTGTTTACAACAATTTTATTGACTAATGAAGCTTTTAAAACGGCTAGCTTTACTTCTGAGAATTTAGTTGCAAACGAAGATATTGATACAGTTTACACAAAGAACTTTGTAACAAAATTACCTTTAGAATTCAAAAACGGAAAGTTAGATTATGAAATGAATTGGTATTACGGACCTGCTAAATACCAAATTTTAAATAAGTATGATCGCAACTTAGATGAAGTAATGTCATTGGGTTGGGGGATATTTGGTTGGATAAATAAATTTGTCTTTATTCCTGTTTTTGGTTTCATTTCAGGTTTTATGCCTTACGGTATTGCAATTGTTTTCTTTACTATATTGGTACGTTTAATCATGTCGCCAATTACTTATAAGTCGTATTTGTCGCAGGCTAAAATGAAAATTATTCGTCCTGAAATACAAGAAATCAACGAAAAATATAAAGATAATGCAATGAAACGCCAACAAGAAACAATGGCGTTATATAGTAAAGCAGGGGTTAATCCTATGGCTGGTTGTATTCCAGCAGTATTACAAATTCCTATTTTATACTCATTAATTTATTTCTTCCCTTCAGTATTCGATTTACGTCAAAAAAGTTTCTTATGGGCAGATGATTTATCATCTTATGATAATATTTATCAGTTACCATTTAAGATTCCTTTCTACGGAGATCACGTGAGTTTGTTCCCAATTTTAGCATCTTTAGCAATTTTCTTCTATATGAAAATGACGACTGGAGATCAACAAATGGCAGCTCCACCACAAGAAGGTATGCCAGATATGACAAAAATGATGAAAATAATGTTATACATTTCACCATTAATGATGTTGTTTTTCTTTAACAATTATGCATCAGGAATGAGTTTGTATTACTTTATTTCAAATTTAATTACCATCGGAATTATGTTTGTTATCAAGAATTATATTGTTGATAATGATAAGTTACATGCTAAAATTCAAGAAAATAAAACGAAACCTAAGAAAGAAGGTAAGTTTCAGAAGAAAATGCGTGAAATGATGGAGCAGGCTGAGGCTCAACAAAAAATGAATAAAAAATAATATAAATAGTATTTTTAGCCCTGAAATTTGCAGGGCTATTTTTTTAAAATAATATGAAAGTACTAATCATTGGTTTTGGAAATATGGGACAAACTTATGCAAATAGCTTTGTGAGTTCTGGTTTTGTACAATCTCAAAATATTTATGTTTTAAATAGATCTGAAGTTCAGAAAAAGAAACAATTTTTGTTACCAAAAGAAAATTACTTTTTAAAACCAGAAAAAGATATTTTTGATGTAGATATTGTTATACTTGCTGTAAAACCTCAAGATTTTAATAGTTTATGTAATTCTATTGAAGAATTTATCACAAACGAACATATTGTTTTGTCGGTAATGGCAGGAATTTCTATAGAAAGTATTCAAAGCAAATTAAGTTGTACAAAAGTTATTCGTTCTATGCCCAATATTCCAACACAAATTGGACAAGGTATGACCGTTTTTAGTACATCAAATGAAGTAGATAGAAAAGAACTTTTTGTAATACAAAATTTAATAAACACAACAGGAAAGTCAATTTCTGTAGAAGATGAAAATATGCTAAATGCTGCCACTGCAATTTCAGGTAGTGGTCCTGCGTATGTTTATTTTTTCATGGAAGCTATGATAAAAGCCGCTGTAGAGTTAGGTTTTAGTAGTTCTGAAGCTGCTTTTTTGGTTAACCAAACTTTTTCTGGAGCAGTTCAGCTTCAAAATACAAGTGCACTATCGCATCAAGAATGGATTCAAAAAGTTGCCTCAAAAGAAGGAACTACTGAAGCTGCGCTAAATATTTTTAATAAAACCAACACCTTTAATAATATTAAAAACGGAATCTTTGCTGCTGAAAAAAGATCTGGAGAATTAGGTAAATAAAAAACTCTATCCAAAGATAAGGATAGAGTTTTTACAGCAATTTTTATTAAATAATATAGGTTGGGGTTTCTTTTTATTTAGTTTATAAGTGGTAATATTACTTTGTCAATTACATGAATTACACCATTTGAACATTGAACATCAGTTGCTTCAATATTACTCATTCTATCATTTGCATCAGTAATTTTAGCACCTCCAGTAGTTGTAATTGTAAAATCTTGACCTTGAAAAGTAGTAACAGTCATGTTGTTACTCAAATCACTCGAAAGAACATTAGCCCCTGCAACTACATGATATTTCAAAGTATTTTCTAAAGTCGCTTGGTTAATGTCGTCTAAAGATGTTGCATTTAATTCGGCTAATAAATCACCAAATGCATTATTGGTTGGAGCAAAAACGGTAAAAGGAGAACTAGCCGATCCTGATAATATTCCCACAAAATCAGGTTGATCGTTTCTCGTTAAAGCTGCTACTAATGTTGTAAAATTTGAATTAGCAAGAGCATGGGTTACTATTGTAGGTAATTCTATTACTGCATTTACTTCGTGTATTACACCGTTGTCCGCCACAATATCTGGAGTTGTCACAGTAGCAACTCCATTAAGCATAACATTAGACGAAACATTAACATACATACTTAAAGTATTAGTTGCTGATGCAGATCCTTTGCCTAATGTTTTTACATAACCTGTAGTTAAGTTTGAAGATAAATTTGTTCCTAAAACTACATGGTTTAAAAGAACTTCACGTAAATCAGAAACTGGAACATCGTCTAAAGAATTAAATCCGTTTGCTGTTAAAAAGTTTGAGAATGCAGTGTTTGTTGGAGCAAATACAGTAAATGAACCTTCACCATCTAAAGTGGTTACTAAATCAGCTTTTTCTAGCGCACTTACCAAAGTTGTGAATTGTGGAGCTCTTGAAGCTATAGCAGCAATGCTATTGTTTTCTGGCATGTTATTTGAATCATCATCAGAACATGACAACATTGTTAATGGAATTGCTACCCATAACATTAATTTCATTAATTTTGCAGTGTTTTTCATAATGTTTGTTTTTTTTGTTTAAACAAATTTATGAAATCGTTAAACAAAAAAAAATATTGTGTCAAATTTTAACTTTGCAACAAGTTTTGTTTAATATCATATGTTTCAAATATTTAATTTCAATAAAAATACTTTAACAAATGTTAAATAATATTAATAGACTGCTCACTTTTGTATTAGTTTTAATGGCATTTTTATTAAATGCTCAAGAAAATCAAATGGATAGTTCTGGAAAACGTCACGGACTTTGGAAAGGCTATCATGAAAAAACAAAAAAGTTACGTTACGAAGGAAATTTTGATCATGGTAAAGAATTAGGTGTTTTTAAGTATTATGCTGATAATAAAGAAAATACTTTAATGGCAACTCGCGATTTTTCTCAAGGAGATGGTAGTTGTTATACAGTTTTTTATGATACTAAGAAGTTTAAAGTAAGTGAAGGTAATTTGGTAAACAAAAAACCTGAAGGACTTTGGAAATACTATCATTTGAATAGTGATAAGGTAATGACTCTAGAAAACTATAAAAATGGAAAGTTAAACGGTGAAAGGTATGTGTATTATACGAATGGTCAAATTGCTGAAAAGGCGTTTTATAAAAATGATAGAAGAGAGGGTAAGTACTATAAATATGCTGAAAATGGTAATTTAATCGAAGAATCCATTTATAAAAATGGTGAGCTTCATGGAAAAGCAAGTTTTTATGATGGCGAGGGAAATTTATTAGTTTTGGGAGAATATAAGAAAAATGTTAAAGTTGGTATTTGGGAAACTTATGAAAACGGTAAGCTGGTAAAAAAAGAAACAGCTGCAGAATTTTCTGGAAAGACATTCAAACTTGATAATCCTAACGAATTAGAATACAAAGAAGAATTAAAAGAAGAAAAAAAATAAATATTTAGATAGTTAGATGAAGAGAGTAGTCGTTGGACTTTCTGGCGGAGTAGATTCGAGTGTTGCTGCTTATTTATGAAAAATTGGCACGATGATACGGTAACTATTTCAAATGAATGTCCATGGTTAGAAGATAGTAATGATGCACTTTTGGTGGCAGAAAAATTAAGAATTCCTTTTCAAACCGTAGATTTATCGGAACAATATAAAGAACGAATTGTCGATTATATGTTCAACGAATATGAGAAAGGTCGTACACCTAATCCTGATGTTTTGTGTAACCGAGAGATTAAGTTCGATGTCTTTATGAAAATTGCCTTATCTCTTGGCGCCGATTTTGTTGCAACTGGACATTATTGTCGTAAAGGAACAATTGAAAAAGAAGGTAAAGAAATTTATCAATTATTATCGGGTATCGATGGTAATAAAGACCAATCGTATTTTCTGTGCCAATTATCGCAAGAACAATTATCGAAAGCTTTATTTCCAATTGGCGAATTAACAAAACCAGAAGTTAGAGAAATTGCTTCTAAATTAGATTTAATAACAGCAGATAAAAAAGATTCTCAAGGATTATGTTTTATAGGGAAAGTGCGTTTACCAGAATTTTTGCAACAAAAATTACAACCAAAAGAAGGAAATATTGTTGAAATTTCTGCAAATGAACCAGTTTATCATCAAGAAGTTCCTTCATTTGAAACCAAACAACAAGAATTAGCTTATTTAGCAGCAAATATTGATTATTCAGATGTTGAACATAAAGTTTTAGGAAAACATCAAGGTGCTCATTTTTTTACTAAAGGTCAACGTAAAGGTTTAAATGTAGGTGGAACCAAGGAAGGTTTATATGTAATTGAAACTGATGTTGAAAAAAATGTTATTTACACAGGCCAAGGAAGTAATCATCCAGGTTTGTTTAAAAAAGTATTATTTGTAAAAGCCGAAGAAGTACATTGGGTTCGCGAAGATTTACGCTTACAACCAAATGAAACTCTTGAAGTAATGGCAAGAATTCGTTATCGCCAACCACTTCAAAAAGCAACATTATATCAGGTTGAAAATGGTTTATATGTGGAGTTTGATGAAGCTCAATCTGCCATAACAGAAGGACAATTTGTAGCGTGGCATCAAGGCGAAGAGATTTTAGGAAGTGGAGTAATTTCTTAGTAGCATATGAATTTATTATATATCATTCTCGGTTTAATCTTATTAGTTGTTGGTGGAAACTGGTTATTAAAATCTTCAGTCGGACTTTCAAATAAATTACATATTTCTAAAATTATTGTTGGTTTAACTGTTGTATCATTTGCTACATCAGCACCAGAAATGATTGTGAGTATCAAAGCTGCACTTGATGGTTTTCCAGATATAGCTGTGGGAAATGTAGTAGGTTCAAACATTGGTAATGTAGGTTTGGTTTTAGGAATTGTGTTGCTAATTAATTCAATGCAAGTAGAATCTAATTTTTATAGAACCGATTGGCCTATGAAAATGTTAGCTTCATTAATACTTTTTTTCTTTTTAGCATTTGATGGAGTCTTAAGTAGAAGCGAAGGTATATTTTTTGTTGTTTTATTAGTTGCTTTTATATTGTATTTAATAAAGCAGAACAAAACAGTTACACTTGAAAATGATAATCAAGAAGAGAAAAATATGTCTTATCTTAAGATATTTTTATTGCTTTTTGTTGGTGGATTTTCACTTTGGTTAGGTTCTGAGTTATTAGTTAATGGAGCAGTAAATTTAGCTAAAAATTTAGGTGTAAGTGAAAGAGTAATTGCCATAACCGTTGTCTCAATCGGTACAAGTATTCCAGAGTTAGCTTCTTCAGTTATTGCGGCATTAAAAAATGAAAACGATATTTCTATAGGTAATATTATTGGTTCCAATATTTTCAATATTCTGAGTGTTTTAGGTTTTACAGCCATCATTAAACCAATTGAAAATGTAGATTATCAAATCCTTCATTTTGATATTTACTGGTTGTTAGGTTTCGCATTTATTTTGTTACCAATGGTTTTTTTACCAAAAAGAAATAATCTAGCTTTCAAAGAAGGGATTTTATTGGTTTTAGCCTATGCCGTTTTTATTTATCTCACGATAAAATAATTTTGTATTTTTATAACCGTAAAACTTAACCTCTTAAACATGAAAAAATCTTTACTTGTTCTGTTTTTCAAATGCTTTCACAACGTGCTTTAGATAGAAGAACGAATCAAGGAATTGCCTTAGATAATACTGATGTGCCTATTTCTACTAATTATATCAATCAAATTTCAGCTTCATCAGGAATAACAGTAATGGCAAAATCAAAATGGTTAAACGCATTGCATATTAGAGGCTCAATAACAGATATACAAGCTTTAACAAATTTTACCTTTATAGATCATATAACTTATGCAAATCATTCATTAAATGTGAGAATTGAAAATCCAATAACATCTGAAACGCATAAAAATCAAAAAGTAAAAAATAAATTTGAAATTCAGGTTAATTATAATTACGGAACTTCTGCAAATCAAGTACAAATGTTAAACACGCATTTGTTACACCAACAAAATTTTACAGGACAAGGAAAAATTATTGCCATCCTTGATGCTGGTTTTCCAGGAGTAAATACACAAATGCCATTTCAAAGACTAAGAGATAATAATTTAATTTTAGGAGGATATAATTTTCCTGATCGAAATAATAACATTTACACTAGAAATCAGCATGGAACTATGGTGTTATCTACTATGGGAGGCTATGTTGATAACCAATTAGTAGGAACAGCACCAGATGCACAATACTATTTATTTATTACCGAAGACGTAAACTCTGAAAATCCTGTTGAAGAATCATATTGGGTTGAAGCTGTAGAAAGAGCAGACAGTTTGGGTGTTGATATAATTAATTCCTCTTTAGGTTATAGCGATTATGATGAACCAAATTATTCTTATTCTTATGCTCAGCGCAACGGTCAAGTAGGTTTTGCTTCTCGTGGCGCTTCTATGGCATTTCAAAAAGGAATTGTTTGTGTTGTTAGTGCAGGAAACGAGGGTTCAACTTCAGAACCACATATAGGCATTCCTGCCGATGCAAGTAATATTTTAACAGTTGGTTCTGTAACAAGTACCGAAGCTTATTCTTCGTTTAGTTCAATTGGCCCTTCTATTGATGGAAGAGTAAAGCCAGATGTTGCTGCACGCGGAAGTAATGCAACTGTAAGTAATTCATCAGGTAATATTATAGCTGCAAGTGGGACTTCTTTTTCGAGTCCAATTTTAGCTGGTTCAGTTGCAAGTTTTTGGTCGGCATTACCAAATTTAACTGCGGCTCAAGTTATCGATTTTGTAAAACAATCTGCAGATCAATATACAACTCCAGATATTTACAAAGGTTATGGTGTACCCGATTTCCAATTAGCGTTAACGTTAACAGCTGAAAACTTCACAAATAATGCAGCTGTAAAGATTTATCCAAATCCTTTTACAAATGTTTTAACAATTGACTTATCTAGTAATAATGTTGAAGTTTTCTCAATATATAACCAATTAGGTCAAAAAATTTATACAACAAAAATTTCAACTCAAAATAATATCATCGATTTAAGTAATTTAAATTCAGGAGTTTATTTTTATGAAGTTACAAACCAAGTAAAAGGAAAATTAATTAAAAAATAATGAACAGGATTACCCAGCTTTTTAATATTAAATATCCCATAATTCAAGGTGGGATGATTTGGAATAGTGGATATAAATTGGCAAGTGCTGTTAGTAATGCTGGTGGTTTAGGTTTAATTGGCGCTGGTTCAATGTATCCTGATGTGTTAAGAGAGCATATTCAAAAATGTAAAAAAGCTACAAATAAACCATTCGGTGTAAATGTTCCCATATTGTATCCAAACATTGAGGAAATTATGCAAATTATTAAAGACGAAGGCGTCAAAATTGTTTTTACTTCAGCAGGAAACCCTAGAACATGGACTCCTTTTTTAAAAGAAAATGGCATAACAGTTGTTCATGTTGTAAGTAGTACAAAATTTGCTTTAAAAGCTCAAGAAGCCAGTGTAGATGCTATAGTTGCTGAAGGATTTGAAGCAGGTGGACATAATGGTAGAGACGAAACTACAACTTTAACTTTAATACCAATGGTTAAAGAGCAAGTTAGTATTCCGTTAATTGCTGCTGGAGGTATTGCTACAGGAAGAGGAATGTTGGCAGCGATGACTTTAGGTGCTGATGGAGTTCAAATGGGAAGTCGTTTTGCTGCCTCAACAGAATCAAGCGCGCACGATGAATTTAAAAGAACCATTGTGGAAACTAATGAAGGCGATACCATGTTGACTTTGAAAGAATTGGCTCCTGTTCGTTTAATAAAAAATAAATTTTTTAATGACCTTCAAGAACTATACACGCAATGTCCAACTCCTGAGGATTTAAAAAATCTATTGGGTAGAGCAAGAGCGAAACGAGGAATGTTTGAAGGCGATTTAATTGAAGGTGAATTAGAAATTGGACAAATAGCTGGGATAATCCACGATATTTTACCCGTACAAACAATTATTGAAAATGTAATTTCTGAATTTGAAATTGCAAAAAAAGAAGTATCAACATTTGATTTTTAAGATATAAAATGAAGTTTTTACGATTATTAATTGCCTTATTTATGTTGTCATCGGCAACTTTTTATGCGCAGCAATTTAAGTTTAAAACCACATCATTAACTGTTTTAGAACGTGGTGGCCGTAATAATGAATGGGGTAAATGGTCTGAGCCTTTAGATACTCAATTATACATAGCATTAGATTTTGATAAAAGTAAAATCATTGTTTATTCGCGAGAAATTCAACATTATAGAATTTTAGAGAATTTGCCAAAAGAAGTTACGAATGTTGATGAAATTAATTCGTACTTATGTAAAAACCAGTTTGGTGAAGCGGCTAAGGTGTCTTTTTTAGTTAGAAAAGATCAAAGCAACAAAACACAAATGTATATTTATTTTACTGATATTGTTTTTTGTTATGATATAACAGAAGTAACA
>JACXVH010000107.1 GCA_014763515.1 Flavobacteriaceae bacterium | reverse complement strand
GGTCTTCGCCTGTTTTGAATTGCTTTAAGAATTCATCCGATAATAAATCTTCTTTTTTCATAAGACTGTGTAAAATTTAAAATTAAACAAAAAATAATGGGGTTTTAAAACCCCATTATTTTTTCTACTTACACAGTTTATGTTATAGTACCCTTTTTTTTAATATCTCCATTGTCGCTCTTGATCTAATTTCGCTTGTTCTTCTAAAACTTCTGTTGGAATAACTTTTAAAAGAGAAGGATGTTGTTCAATTGCAAATTCAATTTTTTCAACTAAACTATCAACCGTTTCGGTTTCATAATCAATTTGAAGAGGTTCTTTAATTACAAAAGATTGCAAAATACCTTTTTTCTTAATTCGTAATCCTTTTCTATCAAACGATCGACGAAAACCATCAATTACAATAGGAACAACTATGGGTTTATGATGCAAAATAATGTGAGCTGTTCCTTTACGCACAGGTTTAAATGAACGCGTAGTTCCTTGTGGAAAAGTAATTACCCAACCATCATTTAATGCTTTCTCAATATTTCTAAAATCAGATAATTTTACTTGCTTTTGCTCGTGTTTTTCTAAATCTTTTCCTTCTGCACGCCAAGTTCTTTCTACAGAAATTGATCCCGCGTAAGCCATAATTTTAGGTAATAATCCCGATTGCATGGTTTCTTTTGCAGCCACATAATACATGTTTAATTTAGGATTCCACAGGTAACCTACATTCTTAATATTATTTTCTCTTCCTTTTAACGCGGCATTAAAAACATGAAACATTGCTACTACATCAGCAAAATAAGTCTGGTGGTTAGAAATAAATAAAACATTTCTATCTGGAAGACTTCTAATAATTTCAGAACCTTCAATATGTAACTGATTAAATCCTCTATAGCGTTTATGTGTTAATGCTCCTGCTATCCGGATTAACCATTTTTTTAAAAACAATATATGTCCAAAAGGATTTCTCTTAAATAATCCCATGATTTGATTTTTTTAGGTAAGGGTTGCAAATGTATAAAAACCATTCATTTTTCAAAATGATTCTTCGCAGTTTAAGACACTTTTAATAGTTTCTTTTAACTCGCTCATCATCATAGCAGTTGCACCCCAAACAATATATTTATCTACAACAAATGCAGGAACTTCAATATCTACTGCATATGACGTTGTCATTTTTACTTTTGTGATACTTTTTTCGTCTAAAAATAATGAAAGAGGAAATTCTAATACTCTTTTTACTTCATCCATATCAGGTATAAAGGAAACTTCTTCATGACAAATTCCCATATATGGAGAAACTAAAAAATTACTCGGCGGAATATAAATGCGAGAAAATGGTTTTATAATTTCAACCTTTTGAGGATGTACACCTACTTCTTCATGTGTTTCTCTTAATGCTGTATCTGCCAAGTCTTTATCTATGTCTTCTACTTTTCCACCTGGAAAACCTATTTGTGATGAATGTACTCCTGGATAGGTATTTCTTACAATTAATGCTAAATGTGTTTCGCCAAATTTGGGATAAAATAGCATCAATACAGCAGCTAATCTCGGATTTTTATCAAGATAATTTTCTTCCTTTAAAAAAGAAATTCGTTCCAAAGGCGCCATTTTTGCATGCGCATCTTCGGCTAACAACTTTTCTTTTTCTATTTTTGGAATATATTTTATAAAATCCTGAAATAACATAATTTTAAATTCTTAACTCATAAAGTTAGGAGTTTTTTTACAATTCATCAAAAAAAGGAGCCAAAATGTTTAGTAAAGAAGAAGCGCGACAAATAAAAAAAGACTTTTGGATTGCATTTGCAGAAGAATATCCTAGAAAATGGTTATTATACAACACTAAGATTAAAGATTTTAGTTTTAAATTTTACGTAGATAATAAAAAAGCCCAAGTGCTTTTAGAAATTGAACCAGCTGCTGAGGAACTTCGAAAAATTTACTACGAAAAAATAGAATCGCTAAAAACTATCTTACTTGAAGATTTTTTAGAAGATGCAATTTTTGAACGTAATTTCTATTTAGAAAATGGAAAATTAGTAAGTAGAATTTGGGTCGAACTAGATAATGTGAGTGTTAACAATAAAAATACTTGGCCAAGAATATTTGATTTCTTTAATGAAAAAATGAGTGCTTTTGAGTTGTTTTTTTACGAATATGAAGACTACATTAATGATTTGGAAACTAATACTTAAAAAACAAATTTTGTAAAATAGCTAACATTTGTTTCGTGTATTTAATTGTATTTTTGGTTAAAATAAATTGCTATTATGCAACTAAATATAGAACAAATGAAAAAGTTATTATTAATTTTATGTTTAAGTCTTTTTACCTCTTGTAACTCACAAAACAAAAAAACTATGGATTTTGAAGTAAAAAAAACGGATGCAGAATGGAAAGCACAACTTTCTAATGAAGAATATAGAATATTAAGAGAAAAAGGAACTGAAAGAGCTTTTACAGGCGAATATTATGACCATTTCGAAAAAGGAACTTATGTGTGTGCAGGTTGTGGTAATAAATTATTTGATTCAAATACAAAATTTGATTCACATTGTGGTTGGCCTTCATTTGATAAAGCCATAAAAGGTTCAACTATTTATAAACAAGATTTAAGTTTTGGGATGGTTCGAACTGAAGTAATGTGTGCTAAATGTGGTGGACATCTTGGTCATGTTTTTGATGATGGACCACAAGAAACTACAGGAAAAAGATATTGTACCAATTCGGTTTCGATAAAATTTATTCCCGAAAAATAACTCAAAATGAAAGCGGTATTTTATTGGATAATTCGCTTTATCCCTGCTATAATTATGATTCAAACTTTATTCTTTAAATTCACGGCAGCACCAGAAAGTGTCGCTATTTTTTCAAAATTACACGCAGAACCTTTTGGTAGAATTGGAACAGGAATTATTGAATTTATTGCATCAATTTTAATTTTAATTCCAAATAAATCTAGATTTGGAGCAATATTAGGTTTCGGAACCATGTTTGGAGCAATAATTTCACATATTTTCATATTAGGTATAAATGTAAACCATGACGGTGGACAACTCTTTACTTTAGCAATAATAACAATAATATGTTGTGGATTAGTTCTTTTTGAAGAACGAAAAAAAATTAGTATTTTTCAAAAAAGTTAATTGTATGCTTGTTACTTCTGTTCAAAAGAATCTGAACGAAATTTTAGAACTTCTTCATCAATTAAATGATGAACAGTTTTCATTTAAACATTTAGAATTAAGTAATGCTAGCATTGGAGAACATATCAGACATATTATAGAGTTGTACCAATGTTTAGTTTACAATTATGATATTGGTAAAATAAATTATGATATAAGAGAACGTAATTTGCTTATACAAACACAAACCATAGAAGCTATAAAATCGATTGAAGTTTTATTAAATAAAATTAATAAAGAAAATAAAACACTTCAAATTGAACAAGGAACTACAGAAAACTTTTTGTTCATTGAATCCAATTATTTTAGAGAATTACTATACAATTTAGAGCATTCAATTCACCATCAAGCATTAATTAAAGTAGCTCTTTTAAAATTTCCTACGATTCAAATTAATGAAAACTTTGGTGTAGCACGTTCAACCATAGAATACCGATTAAAATGTGCACAGTAACATTTGTACCCACTAAAAAAGGTTGTATTTTAACTTCAAATAGAGATGAAACAACTCTTAGAGGTCGAGCAATTGAACCAAATGAATATATTGGTAACAATAAAAAATTAGTCTATCCTCGGGATCCAAAAGCAAATGGTACATGGATTGTTCACGATTATTTAAATTGTGCAATTCTTTTAAATGGAGCCGAAGAAAAACATCATCATCGAGACGATTACAGGAAAAGTAGAGGACTAATTTTATTGGATATTTTCGATTCAGAAGATGTTATTAAAGAATGGGATGCAATTGATTTAGATAATATTGAACCTTTCACAGTTGTATTGTTCTATCAACAAGAATTATTTCAATTACGATGGAATGAAACAGAAAAAACAAAAATTAAATTATCTACTGAAGAAAATAATATTTGGTCGTCGTCAACTTTGTATTCAAAAGAAATTAGAGAACATCGTCAACAAATGTTTAAAAATCATTTAGAAAACTCAAACTATACAGCTGATGAAATATTAAATTTTCACCAATTTAAAGACGAAGAAGATTCGAATAATACAATTGTAATTAAACGTGATGAACATTTAAAAACAGTAAGTATTACACAATTTAACATTGAAAATAACAAAATAAAACTCAATTATATAGATTTATACGAATGAATCTAAGATTAACTTGGCATAAGATTACACACTGGGAATATTGGCCCTATCAAGTGGTTTACACACCCGTATATTTTCAATATTTATA
Source organism: Flavobacteriaceae bacterium (assembly GCA_014763515.1). Lineage (GTDB taxonomy): Bacteria > Bacteroidota > Bacteroidia > Flavobacteriales > Flavobacteriaceae > Flavobacterium. The sequence goes on along the minus strand of JACXVH010000107.1, from coordinate 1,195 downwards.
TTACGCATTTAGAACACGCTCATTTTTTTATTTTAACGCTTCAAATCCTACCATTAAAAATGGTGGTTTTTTCATGGAGTCTAAAAAAGAAATCTACGATTTAATTCCACAACAATATTATCCAAAAACTATTTTAATCAATAAAGGAACTTCTCTAGACGAAATCATAAACATAATTAAAGAAAATAATATAAATTTTCCCTTTATAGCAAAGCCCGATATTGGTTTGAGAGGAACTGCTGTAAAAAAAATAGATACTAAAGAAACATTACTATCGTATACAAATAAAGCAAATTTTAACTTCCTTATTCAAGAATTTATTCCATTTACTAATGAAATCGGATTGTTTTATGTAAAACTTCCCAATCAAACTAAAGGAAAAATTACAGGAATTGTATCTAAAGAATTCTTAATATTAAAAGGCAACGGAAGAGAAACTATAAAAGAATTACTTTTAAAAGAACCGCGTTACGAATTACAGCTAGAAGTTTTACATAAAGAATATGGTGATAAACTAAACCAAATTTTATCCGAAAACGAATCTATAAACCTTGTTCCCTACGGAAACCATTGTAGAGGCACAAAATTTATCGATTTTAGTCACTTTATAACTCCAAAATTAGAAGAAACCTTTTCTCACATTTGTAATCAAATAAACGGATTTCATTACGGTCGCATGGACATTATGTTTGATTCATTTGAAAAATTAGAAAATGGTAAGAACTTCCAAATCGTAGAAATCAATGGTGCAATTAGCGAACCAACACACATTTACGATCCTAATCATTCACTTTGGTTTGGTTGGAAAGAATTAATCCGTCATTTCCATTATTTATACAAAATAAGCAAACACAACAAAAAACAAGGTGCAACTTATTTAAGCTTTAAAGAAGGAATTTCCGAATTTAAAAAACATATCCAGTTCTACAATACTATTTTAAAATTTTAGGAGCACAAAATCAGTTTATTAAAGAAACAACTGTCCCGCTATACGCTCTATCTTTTTGTCTACTCAATTGGATCCGAAAACAAAAAGGATGTCGCTCCTATCGGGGCTATATTTTGGGATAACAGATCAAAAAAAAGAAAAGTTTATAAAACAAAAAACCCCATCCAATTTGGATAGGGTTTTCAAAAGAAAGGCAGCGACCTACTCTCCCACAGTTGTGCAGTACCATCGGCGCAATCGGGCTTA
>JACXVH010000106.1 GCA_014763515.1 Flavobacteriaceae bacterium | reverse complement strand
GGTTTACGTGCGTCCATCCGCGGAATTGATTTAATTCTCGAAGCTGGAATGAATGTTCGCGTTTGCGCTTTTCCTGATGGAGAAGATCCTGATAGTTTTGCAAAGAAAACACCTTATGAAGAGTTAGTAGTTTACTTAGAAAATAACGCAAAAGATTTTATTCAGTTTAAAGCTTCACTTTTAATGGACGAAGCTCAAAACGATCCTATTAAAAAAGCCGATCTAATTCGAGATATGGTGGTAAGTATCTCAAAAATTTCAGACCGAATAAAACGTGAAGTTTATATTCAAGAATGTTCTAGAATTATGGATATTTCAGAGGACGTTTTATTTAATACTTTGGCACAATTAGATAAAAAGGATCTTAAAGATGCGAATAAAAAGTTTGTTCAAGAACAAAAAGAAAATGCTTTTTCAGTAATTAAGAATGAAGCACCAACTTCAAGACTACTTACTGCAGAAGAAATAGCAAATTTGTTAGAACAAAAAATAATTGAAATTTTAATTTTATACGGTAATAAAGAAATAGAATTTGAAGAAACTTATTTGCGTTTAAATGAAGATGGAGAGGAAGAAAACTTTACAGAAAAAAGAACGCTTAAAATTTTTGAAAAAGTCTACATGAATCTTCAAGAAGACGAAATTGAATTTTCAAATCCTATTTTTAAAAATTTGGTCAACCAAATTCTTAATGTTTATTTACAAAAAGGAAGTTTTGAGAAAAATGAATTTTCTAATCATTTAGACGAAACAACTGAGCCTATTGTTATCGATATCTTAATGAATGAAGATAAATATTCACTAGACGGTTGGCTCGAAAAAAAGCAAGTTTTCGTAAAGGCTAAAGACGACGAACAGGTCTTGAGAAACTTAATTAATGAGACTTTAATTTCTTATCGAGAATTCTTAATTCAAAACCTAACAAAATGTTTGGTTGAAGATTTTACAGATAAAAAAATTGAAACTTCAATTGAAGAATTAATGCAAACTATAAACGACTACAACGCTTTAAAAGTAGCGGTAAGTAATAGTATTGGAAGAATTAGAACCGATTTTTTTAAATAATATCTAAAGTTTTTGCTTTCGATAATAAATCGACCAAATTTGTAACATTTAATTTTGCTAATAATCTCAGTTTGTAAGTACTGATGGTTTTTTCGTCTAAACTTAATATTTCAGCAATTTCTTTATTTTTCTTACCGTCATTTAAATAGCGCAAAACCTCAATTTCTCTTGTAGAAAGTTTTTTAAACAAACGCTCTTTTTTCTTACCACGACCTAGTAAATCAATTTGTTTTCTTACATCATCACTATAAACAACACCGCCATCAATTATTTTTTTTAAAGCATTTTCAAGTTCTTTTAAAGACGATTTTTTTTCAACATAACCTTTAACGCCAGCTTTAATTGCAGTGGGAGCATACATTTTTTCAGAAACTGCAGAGAAAATTACAATTTTTGTTTCTGGAAAATCTCTTGTAAGTTCTTTTAAATCTCTAATACTAGAAATTCCATCAAGTTCGATGTCTAAAATTAAAATATCTACGTTTTTGTTTTGAAGTATGTTGAGCAAACTTTCTAAATTTGTAGCTAAACTAGAAACGTCGAAGAAAACACTATTCTTAAAGTAGGATTTCACTCCTTGTAAAACAACAGGATGATTGTCAGCGATACAAATTTTAGTCATGGCAATAAATTTTTGCTACTGCAACAGTGCCTGTCAAAGATAATAAAAAAATGTAATTTCTTGTTAAATTTTTACGATTATTTTAATTCTTTAGGAATCGCACAAACTGGGATAGGATTCATTTTATGTTGGTTAATTGTATTTAAACGCTTGTAAATTTTGTAAACATCAGCTTCTCTTCCCGAAAACTCATCAGCGGTTTTGCCTAATTCTACTTGTTGCATAGCCCATTCTAGTTCGTCATAACTTGCGCCTATTTGATCTTCATCCGATAAATCATTCTCATACAATCCATCTGATGGTTTTGCAACTAAAATACTTTCAGGAACTTGTAAATACTTAGCCAAAGCTTTTACTTCACTTTTAACCAAATCGGCAATCGGACTCACATCGACGCCGCCATCTCCATATTTTGTGTAAAAGCCTACGCCAAAATCTTCTACTTTGTTTCCAGTTCCTGCAACTAATAAACCATGAATTCCTGCATGAAAATACAAAGTTGTCATTCTTAAGCGTGCACGAGTATTTGCTAAGGTAATATCAAGTGTTTTTCTTTCGTCATTTTGTTCTACTTGATTCGAAAAAGCGTCAAAAACAGGTGTTAAATCGGTTCTGATTTCGGATACGTTTGGAAATCTTCTTTTTAACTGTTTAATATGTTCAATTGCTCTATTTACGTGACTTTGATGTTGATGAATTGGCATTTCCACACAAAGAGTAGGTAAACCAGTTTGTGCACATAAAGTAGAAGTTAATGCGCTGTCAATTCCTCCAGAAATTCCAACTACAAATCCGTTAACTTTTGCGTTTGTTGCATATTCTTTTAACCAATTTACAATGTGTTGATTTATTTTTTCGGGATTGAAAGTTTCTGATATTGGCATTGTTTTGTTTTTAAATGATTGAATGCTTTATTTTCTATTTTCTGTTTCTAAAGTTGATACTATAAATGTATCTTTACCGTTTATTTAACAATGTTTCAAATTTAAAAATTGTTTTCTTTATGAAAAAGCTTTTATTGGTTTCTTTAACAGTTCTATTTTTATCGTGTGGAGGTGAAAAAAAAGAGAAGGAAATTGTAGTAACGCAACCAGTTGATGTTAAAATTGAACGATTTGATAAGTTGTTTTATGAATCGAAACCAGAAGATTTACAAACGCTAAAAGCTAATTATCCTTTCTTTTTTCCGCCAGGTAATGAAGATACAGTTTGGACTAACAAATTGAGTAATCCATTATTAAAAGAATTGTACCAAGAAGTCCAAAAGAAATATGGAGACGATAAAGTTTTAGAAAAAAATGTTGGAGATTTAGTAGGTCGAATTAAACATTTCTTTCCAGAATCTATAACACCAAGAGTTATTACTTTAATTAATGAAGTTGATAGAGAAGCAAAAGCAATTTATGCGGATACTTTAGCCATAATTTCATTAGATTGTTACTTAGGAAAAGATCATAGATTTTACACTGATTTTCCTGAATTTGAAAAAATTGGTTTTGAAGAAAATCAAATGTTACCAGATTTAGTGAATAGTTTTATGCAAGGTAAAATTGCGCCGCCGTCTGATCGATCTTTACTTTCTCAAATGATTTATTATGGAAAATTACTTTATGCTAAAGACGAATTAATTCCTGAAGTTTCAGATGCTGCTAAAATTGGTTATACTGAACAACAATTAGATTGGTGCAAAGCAAATGAAGCACAAATGTGGAGTTATTTTATTGAAAATAAATTGTTATACGAAGCCAATCAAAAAAACGAGTTTCGATTTATTCACGAAGCGCCATTTTCAAAATTTTACTTAGAAATAGATAATGAATCTCCTGGTAAAGTTGGGCAATGGTTAGGTTGGCAAATTGTTAGAAGTTTTATGGATAATAATTCCGTTTCATTTCATCAGTTATTAGAATTAGATGCTAAAACAATATTTGAAAGATCAAAATACAAACCCGAAAAATAATGAGTACTAAAAAAACAGATATAAAAATTTCAGTTGAGTTAGACGAAAATCAAGTTCCAGAAAAACTAAAATGGTCGGCTCAAGATGGTGGTGTTAATAATGAAGAAGCAAAAGCAATGTTGTTGTCTATTTGGGATAGTAAACAAAAGGAAACTTTGCGTATCGATTTATGGACAAAAGATATGCCAGTTGATGAAATGAAACAATTCTTCCATCAAACACTTGTAGCTATGGCCGATACTTTTGAGCGTGCTACAACCGATGAAAAAATGAGTGCAACAATGCGCGATTTTTGTGATTACTTTGCGGAAAAACTAGATTTAAAAGCTTAAAATGAATTGTTTTCAAACATCTGTTTGTTAATATCATCTATAAAATTAAGTAATTCATCTCTTCCGCTATTTTCTAGTGATGATGTAACAAAATATTGAGGTATTTCTTCCCAGCCTGTTGCTAAAAGTTTTTTGCGATAGGCTGCTATATTTTGTTGCGCTTTTACTTTGCCAATTTTGTCGGCTTTCGTAAAAATAATACAAAAAGGAATCTGACTTTCGCCTAGATATTTAATGAAATCTAAATCTATTTTTTGAGCTTCAAGTCTAATATCGATAAGAACAAATCCGCAAACTAATTGTTCTCTTTGTTCAAAATATTCTGTAATAAATTTTTGAAAAACTGCTTTGGTCGATTTTGAAACTTTGGCATAACCATATCCTGGTAAATCAACTAAATACCAATTACTATTAATTTTGAAGTGATTTATAAGTTGAGTTTTTCCAGGCTTTGAAGAAGTTTTAGCTAAGCTCTTTTTTCCTGTTAACATATTGATTAATGAACTTTTCCCTACATTAGAGCGTCCAATAAATGCATATTCTGGCAACGGTTCATTCGGACATTTCTTTACATCCGAATTGCTAATGATAAACTCTGCGCTATTAATCTTCATTTTTTATATTTTGTCATTCTGAACTTGTTTCAGAATCTAAAATCAATTCTCTTATAAAAAATAGATTCCGAAATCGAAGATTCAACGTAGCTAAATAAATTCGGAATGACACTTTTAAATATTATTTTTTTCTAACCAACTTAACAAAAGTGTGTTGAATTCATCCGGATGTTCCATCATGGCAGCATGACCACATTCGTTAATCCAAAACAATTCTGAGTTGGGAAGTAATTTATTAAATTCTTCTGCTACTTCAGGTGGAGTTACTTTGTCGTTTTTCCCCCAAATAATACAAGTTGGTGTCGTCATTTTGGGTAAATCCTTTGCCATATTGTGTCGAATTGCACTTTTAGCAATAGTAAGCGTTTTTAAAAGCTTCACTCTGTCGTTTACTGTTGCAAATACTTCATCCACAATTTCTTTTGTAGCTACTTTTGGATCATAAAAAACATCTTCACTTTTCTTCTTGATGTATTCATAATCTCCTCTTTTAGGATAACTTTCGCCCATACCGCTTTCATAAAGACCAGAACTACCTGTTATAACAAGTCCTTTCATTAATTCTGGATACATTTTTGTGTGATATAACGCAATATGTCCACCTAATGAATTTCCTAAAAGTATTACTTTTTCAAATCCTTTATAAATAATAAAATCTTTAACAAATTTTGAAAAAGCCTTTACGTTGGTCTTCAGTATGTTTTGAGTGTATAAGGGTAACTCAGGGATTACTACTTTATATCCATGTTTTGGAAAAAAATTAGCAACACCATCAAAATTACTCAATCCGCCCATTAAACCGTGTAATACTATGATTGGAGTACCTTCTCCAGCTTCAAAGTAAGTATATTTTTTATCTTTTTTGAGCATATTCTATTTCCAATTATTCAATTGAAATTTCAGCAAACTTACGCAAATTTAAGTTATGCACCAATAATCATTTTATTTAATGTTTTAGAATGATTTTTTTATTCTTTTTTTTATTGAATAATATTTAAGTAAAAAATGTAAGTATTTGATAATTAGTTTTCAAGTTTGTTTTGTTAAT